>CANEVP010000003.1 GCA_947442475.1 Rickettsiales bacterium | reverse complement strand
AGGGATTATTTGGATCTTTTTGAAGATTTTTAAAAGAAATTTAGTGATTTTTAGAGATGGGTGGTAGGTTTTTCAGAGTGTCCTTAAGAATATTCACGTGCCCCATCTTCCGTCCTTCGGCGATTTTATCCTTGCCGTAAAGATGAATTTTAGCGCGTTTATTTTGGTAAAATTTTTCCAGATTTTCTACTTCACTTCCGATTAGATTTTTCATTCGACCTTTTGAATGAAACTCAGGAGATCCCAGTGGCAAGCCGGTAATTGCGCGAATCAATTGCTCAAATTGCGAAGTTATGCTGGCGTCCATTGAAAAATGTCCAGAATTGTGCGGCCTTGGCGCTAGCTCATTTACCAGCAATTCTTCGCCAATCACAAAAAATTCTACCGCCAAAACTCCAACTAAATCGAGCTGCTCAACAATTTTTTTCGCAACCTCTCTCGCCTTTATTTTCAAGCTTTCCGAGATTTGCGCCGGATAAATACTTTCATCCAAAATGGCGTTTTTGTGAATGTTGGTTAGTGGTTCAAAAGCAGAAATCTCACCTGTTTTTGAACGCGCCACAACAACTGAAATTTCTGAATCAAAGGGACAAAATTTTTCTAAAATCAATTTTTGCGAACTAGCCTGCGGCCAAGCATTTTCAGCGTCTGTGGCATTCTTCAAAACAAACTGACCTTTGCCGTCATAACCCATTGTGGCGGTTTTGAGAATTGCTTTTCCAAAATTTTCGAGATTTTTTTGCAGGTTTTCGAGACTGGTAATTTCTGCATATTCAGCAGTTTTAACACCAATTGAATTGAGGAAATTTTTTTCTAAAAGGCGGTGCTGCGTAACTTTTAAAACTTGGGGATTTGGAAAAACATCCACCTCTGAAGCCAAGAAGCTAACGCCTGCAACTGGAATATTCTCAAATTCAAAAGTGGCCACATCAACCAAACTGGCGAATTTTTTTAGCGCCGCTTGGTCTTGGTAATCACCAACAATCACGCTGCTGGTTACAAAACTTGCCGGTGAATTTTCTTGGTCAGTAAATACCACGGTGCGAAAGCCCATTTTGTGAGCAGAAAAGCAGATCATTCGACCCAATTGTCCGCCACCGATTATGCCAATTGTTGAGATTTTCTTTACCAATGTTGCACCAGCGTTTGATTTAAAAAATGAAGCGGGGCAAAGTATTTTTCCTCGAAATTTTTTCAAGAAATTAATGCCAAAAAAAATCTCGCCCAAACTGCTGAAAATCCTTGTCTGCCCTTTATGTAAGGGCGAAGTAATTTACGACGAAAAAAATAGTGAGCTAATTTGCCACGAATCAAAATTGGCCTACCAAGTAAAAGACGGAATTCCCGTGATGCTGGTTGATGAAGCCAGAAAATTGGATTAAATCTAAGATTTAATCCAATTCATTTTAACGTGGCATAAGCCACGCCCCGCTTTGCGGGGAACCCCTAATACCAAATCAATTTGGTATTAATAAATTTTAGATTTGGTATTAAATGCCTCAAGTTGCTCAAAGATTAAAAAAAGCCAAACGCCTAAAAAAATCGTCACAGAAATGGATTCTGCGCCAGATTAACGATCCTTTTGTTGAGCGCGCCAAGCTTGAAGGTTGGCGGTCGCGCGCTGCTTTTAAAATTATTGAAGTCGATGAAAAATTTAAAATTTTCAAAAAAGGAAAAATCGTTGTCGATTTGGGCGCAGCTCCCGGCGGCTGGTCGCAATACGCTGTAACTAAAGTTGGCGAAGGCAATGTGGTGGCAATTGATTTGCTTGAAATTGATTCGCTAGTTGGAGTGAATTTTTTTCAGCAAGATTTTTTGGAAGCCGAAGCGCCCGAAAAAATTATTTCGCGCCTCAAAGAAATTCCCCACAATAAAAGCGGCAGGTGCGACGCGGTTTTAAGCGACATGGCCGCAAACACCACGGGCGACAATACAACCGACCACATGCGAATCATTGGTTTGCTTGAAGAAGCTTTGGACTTAGCCGGAAAAATTTTAAGCGACGGCGGATGCTTCGTTGGTAAAATTTTTCAAGGCGGCAGCTCGGATGAAATCTTAAAAAAGCTTAGAAAAAACTTTTCAATCGTGCGTTATTTCAAACCAGAATCTTCGAGAAAAGGCTCGTCAGAAACTTATCTGGTTGCGTTGGATTTTAAATCTAAACCCCTGGAAACACTGGCTAAAAGTTAATTTTGAGCACTGTGCTCAAAATTCACCTACTCAATATTTCCACCCGAAATTACCACCAAAATTTTCGCAGCTTTTCTACTTTTTAAAATTTGCGCCGCACCCGCAATTGCCAAAGCAGAAGTTGGCTCAATTTTTTGCTCTAAAATTTCTGAGAGTTTTTTTTGCCACTGCGCAATTTCTTCTTCAGAGATTTCTAGCACTCCCACCATTTGTTTAATGTAAGCAAAACAGATTTCTGAGGTCTTTAAGGTTCTGGCGCCATCAGCAATAGTATTTGGCGTGTCGTCAAAACCGACAATTTTTCCAGCGCGCAGAGAATTTGCTACGTCGTTGGCGCTCAAGGGTTCACAGGCAAAAGTTAAAGCATTTGGCGACAATTTTTGCGCTGCTAAAAAGCATCCCGAAACTAATCCTCCGCCGCCACAAGGCGCAAAAATTGCATCAACTTCACCAATTTTCAAAAGCGCCTCAAGAGTTGCTGTGCCTTGGCCGCAAATCACATCTGCGTCAGCTGAGGGGTGAATAAAAAAGTAGCCTTCTTTTTGTTTTTCTTCGGCCATTTTATTTACATCCGACCTTTTTTCTAGCAGCACAACTTCTGCACCTAAATCGCGCGCCGCCTTAAGAAATCATGTAAATCAAAGCTTTAATTCCAAACTGCTTACAAGCAAAAGCAATTGGCTGCGCGTGATTTCCCGAACTTTGCACAACAATTTTTTCGGGAAAATTTCCGTGTTTTTCTTTGTAAGTTAAAATCGCATTAAGCGCCCCGCGAGCCTTAAAAGACTTGGTCACCTGCTGATTTTCCATTTTAAAAAAAACCTGCGCACCAAGCTCTTGATTTAATTTTTCATTCGAAATTATTGCTGTATTTACAATGTATTTTTTGATGCGTTCGCGAGCTTCAAAAACATCTTCAAAAGTTAGCTTACTCATATTTAGCAAAAAGTTGCGAGATGTCGAAAAAAGCTTTAAACTCTAGCGCATTGCCACTTGGATCACAAAAAAACATTGTCGCCTGCTCACCAATTTTTCCTCTGAAACGGATGTAGGGTTCAATCATAAATTTTACATTGTGAGCTTTGAGGCGGTCGGCAAAATCATGCCATTGTTGCCATTCCAACACCACGCCAAAATGCGGCACCGGCACGCCGTGACCGTCAACGGCGTTGGTAATTGTTTCAGTTTTTTGCGGATGTAAATGAGTGACAAATTGGTGACCAAAAAAATTCCAATCAATCCAATGGTCGTTAGAGCGACCTTCTGCAAAGCCCAAAAACTCACCGTAAAATTGCCTAGTTTTTGCTAAATCATTAACAGGCATCGCCAAATGAAAGGGCTGTAATTTATTGCTCATTTTTAAAATTAATTTTGGTTGAGAGAAGTTTGGGCGCAAAAAAAGGCGGCAACTTTGCGAAGAAAGCTGCCGCCTTTTTCATATTTTAAAACCTATTTAATCTCAAAAATCGCATCAACTTCCACCGAAACGCCAAAAGGCAAAGAACCCGATCCAACCGCGGCGCGCGCGTGCTTTCCAGCATCACCCAAAACTTCAACCATCAAATCTGAAGCGCCATTGGCAACCATGGGATGATCTTTGAAATCAGCAACACCATTAACAAAAATTCCCAACTTCACGCATTTTACCACGAGCTCCAAATCACCTTCGCAGGCAACTTTTAATTGCGCCAAAATTCCAATCGCACAAAGACGAGCCGCTTTTTTGGCATCTTCCGGAGAAATTTCCGCACCAACTTTTCCCACAAATTGCAACTTGCCCGCTTCAAAAGGCAACTGCCCTGAAATAAAAACTTGATTGCCCGATTTTACAAATCCGACATAGTTGGCAACTGGCGCTGCCGGGGTTGGCAGAGTGATTCCAAGTGAAGTTAATTTTGCTTCGATGTTTGACATGATTGCTCCGTTTTAGTTGGTTTGAATTTTTTGTCTTAGGCCGCTTATTCTTATTCTCATTGCATCTTTGGAAACTTGGAAAGCCATTGCAATTTCTTTTAGAGCCTCTTCATCAATGTTACCATCAACAAAAACACCTCTTTCTTTTGCATAATCCACCACAAGATCCTCTGGCATCAGAAGTTTTGCGGCATACAAATTCGCCTCGAACTCTTGTTCATTAGAAACCCCAACCTCTCTATTTATATAACTGCCATTATTGCTTACCTCCGGATCGTAATCTCTGATTACATCGCCAGAGATTATATCTTTGTGTAGAACAAAATGAGCAAGTTCGTGCGCCATGGTGAAGCGCTTTCTATAATAGTGATCGGTCTTTTTGACCGAAACTTTGAAGTTACCATTTTCATATCTCAACTCCCCAAGAACACCGTCTTCTAAATCAGCATTTTTGTTAAGCTCTAGACCATGAGCACGGATTAGCGCTTCGATATTTATTGGGATGCTTGTCAACAAGTCATCTAAAGAATATTCCAGTTTATTTTTTTGCTCTTTTTTCATTAGTCCTCCTTTTGCGGCATTTCCGCCAGTTCTCTATCGTTGGTTGTTGGATCAGTACTCGGGGAATTTTTTTCACCCATTTCCTCAATTTTATCTTGAACAACAGACTTTATCATACGTTCAAAATCTTCTTTGTTGTCAGTTATCCATTCATGAAAAATAGCTTTAACTTCTTTTTTGCTTAACCATTTCTTGGCCTCTCTTTCCGCTATCGCTTCAGAAGTTTCTTTAATGTGCATAAAACCTGCAATCGCACCAAACCCCAAAATTATTCCCAAAAGCGCCAACAGCAAAGAAACCAAATCAAGCCTACCAACCTGATTGGCAAACGAAATCGCATCCACAATATTTTCATTTGAAATCAAGGCCGTCGCTTTTGACAGATTCAAAACCAAATCTTTTGCCCAAAGCATGTCGTAAATCGCTTTGATTAAAAATCCAATAAACACTGCCAGAGTAGCGTTTCTTAGACGAAAATAGGATACCTTGTCTTTATCTTGTTTTAAATTTTTTGTCATTTTTGCAGTTTGTTTCTTGGCGTTTTTTTAAAATTTTCTTCTTCTGTCAACTTAGGTTTTGCCGATCATTTTTAAAGAAAAAACTATCTCCCCACAATCCCCAATTTTTCAAATAATTTTTTATCCCTTTCCATTTCTGGGTTTGAGGTGGTTAGCAATTTTTCGCCGTAGAAAATTGAGTTGGCTCCCGCCAAGAAACACAAAGCCTGAGTTTGTTCATTCATGTTTTCACGACCCGCCGACAAACGCACCACAGACTTCGGCATCATGATTCTGGCAACTGCAATGGTGCGAATGAATTCGAATTGATCGAGCTCTTCGATTTTATCCATTGGCGTGCCAGCAACTTTTACCAACATGTTGATTGGCACAGACTGCGGATGCTGCGGCAAATTTGCCAAAATAATTAACATTTTAGCACGATCTTCCAACTTTTCTCCCATGCCAACAATGCCGCCAGCGCAAACATTTAAGCCAGCGTCACGGACATTTTTAATGGTGTTTAGGCGATCTTCAAAAGTTCTGGTGGTGATAATTTCTGAATAAAATTCTGGCGAGGTGTCGATGTTGTGATTGTAGTAATCAAGGCCCGCTTCCTTTAGTTTCTTGCTTTGCGCATCGGTTAACATGCCCAGCGTCATACAAGTTTCCAGACCGGTTTTTTTAACTTCGTCAACAATGGCGCAAATTTTTTCAACGTCGCGATCATGCAAATTTCTCCAAGCCGCGCCCATGCAAAACCTTGAAGCGCCCGCGTCTTTCGCCGTATTTGCCGCTTCTAAAATTTTTGACATTTCCATCAAAGATTCTTTTTCAAGGCCCGTATTGTAGTGCGCTGATTGCGGACAATATTTGCAATTTTCCGGGCAAGAGCCGGTTTTAATGCTAAGCAAAGTGCTAATTTGAACTTTGTTTGGATCGTGAAATTTGCGGTGAATTTCGGCGGCTTTGAAAATCAAATCGCCAAAAGGCAAAGCAAAAAGCGCCAAGATTTCTTCGATTTGAAAATCGTGACGTTCACCAAAATCGTAAGAAACAGCAAGAGTCTCGCTAGTTTGTATTTCGTTAATTTCTTTCATTATTTTACCAGATGATGAGGCATTTGAAGAGGTCGCCCATTTGATCTGCGCCAATCAAACGGTCAATAGCGGAATTGATTTCCGAGCTTTTTTCAGGATTTTTTATCAGCAATTGTTTGCGGCGCTCTTCGATGCCAAGGCCCTGTAAAAATTGCGCCTGCGTGATTAGAGAAGAATTTAAACCGTGATTTTTAGTGATTTGCTCCAGCGCCGCAAAATCAACCAGAGCCGTTATATCAGCCTCGCCGACATTTTCTAGCGGGCTGCATTTCTGGTGATTTTTTAGCGCCTGCAGCGTGTTGGCAAATTCGTTTTTGATGTAGCCGTAATCGATGTTAATGGCGATGCCTCCTTGTTTCTTTAAGGCCTTACAAAGCTGAGCCATAAAATTTCTAGCCGCCGCACTATGCTCAAAAACCGCGCCGATTGGGGCGAGAGCAGCAATTTCTTTTTCAACAAAATTATGAATTTCTTTGTTAAAAGGCGCGAGCGCAAAATCTTTGCCGCTAAAAATTCTCTCGCGCCAGCCAATTTCTGTCAGCACAAATTGATCGATGGGAAAGCAGTCAAAAAGCTCGTTGCTTAGAAAAAAAATTTCTTGGCTTTGATTTTGCGCTAAAAAATTTTCAAAATTTTCATGCCACGTAACCGGAAATTCTGCGAGATTTTTTTGCTGCACTTCACGCAAAACTTCGCCAATTTCGACAATGTGAAAAGTGATGCGCTCAAGAAAATCAAGAGCTTCGGGGATGTTTTTTGCGGCGAGCTTTTTGATCGAATTTAGGATGTCAAAAAACAAAGTGCCTTTTCCAGCGCCCATTTCAACGAAAGCGATTTTGGATTTTTTGGTAGAAGCAATTTGTAAGAAATAGACCGCGAGAAGTTCGCCAAAAGTCTGAGAAATTTCAGGGGCCGTGATAAAGTCAGAGTTTTTTCCGATAGGATTTTTGGTGCGGTAATAGCCGGAAGCCTGATTAAATAAGACCTCAGACATGAAGCGAGAGATTTTCATGGGACAAAAAGAATTATACTCGATGTCATCCTGAGCTTGTCGAAGGATGACATCGAAGCTTTACGGACGCCAGTTAAGAAAATTTTTGAGCAATTTTAATCCAGCCTCGCCACTTTTTTCAGGGTGAAACTGCGCGCCAAAAATATTATCTTTGGCAATCACCACGCTCATTTTCGAACCATATTCCACCTGCGCTAAAACATTATGCTCATTTTGGCAAATGAAGTGGTAGGAATTAGCAAAATAAAAATGCTCGCCGTCTTTGATGTTTTTTAAAACTGGGTGCTCGGTTTTTAAAATGATTTCATTCCAGCCCATGTGCGGAATTTTTAAACCTTCGTAAGCAGCGATTTTTTCAACTTTGCCAGTGATAAAGCCAAGACCTTGATGCTCGCCATTTTCGTGACCAGCTGAGGCCAATACTTGCATGCCAACACAAATTCCAAGGAATGGTTTTTTCTCGAACAAAACTTGTTTTCTGATTTCAGGAATTAAGCCTTCGATTGATTTTAAGCCAGCCATGCAATCGCCAAAAGCGCCAACTCCTGGAAGGATTAAATGATTTGCCGACCTAATGTCGGAAATTTTATTTGAGACGAAAATTTCATTACTGCCGCAAACCAAACGCAGAGCGTTTACAACCGACTCAACATTGCCGGCACCGTAATCAATTATTACTGTTTTCATGCAAAGAACCGCTTTTTGGGATTTTGCAATTTCATCATTTTGCGGTGAAGTTTGGGGTTTAAAATTGAGTCATCAAAAGCACTGATGTCAGCCGATAAATTTTGTACAAAACGCAATTTGGCATTGGCAAAATTTGAACCAAAAATCAACCCAATAAATTCGTAATTTCTTTTCTTTAAATGCTCACAAAACCAGTGGGTGGCGTTTAGCGCAACGGCGAAAGCTAGCGCAATTTCTAAGAAAATTTTATCGCCGCTTGATGTGATTTCAGCAAAAATTGCAAAGGCGATGTTGACGGCAAGCAGCAGCAGAAATTCTTGCCACATCTTGTGATACAAGAACCAGAAGGGCCCGAATAAAAATGCAAAGAACGAAAAACCTTCTTTGAGCAAGACGATGTCTGCGATTTTTCCTTCTTTATTTTTTTTGATGAGGGCGCTGTAGAGTTTCATTTGGGAGGGAGGAGGTTTGGGCGGAAGAAAGCTCCCGCCCTTACTTGTAGAAGAACTAAGCTTTTAAAGCGGCTTTAGCTTTTTCAACGATTTTAGCGAAAGTTTCTGGCTCGCGAATTGCAAGATCAGAAAGAACTTTACGATCCAAATCGATATTAGCGTTTTTCAAACCGCTAATGAATTTTGAATAGATCAAACCTTGCTCACGCACAGCTGCGTTGATGCGCTGGATCCAAAGAGCACGGAAGTCTCTTTTTTTAACACGACGATCGCGATAAGCATATTGCAAAGCTTTTTCAACTTTTTCGATTGCAATACGGTAACAGTTTTTAGCGCGGCCACGATAGCCTTTTGCCATCTTTAGAATTTTCTTGTGTCTGGCTCTTTTAGTAACGCCTCTTTTTACACGACTCATTAGGAACTCCTTTTAAATATTTTAATTATCGGCTGTAAGGCATTTTGAATTTCAAAACGCTAGCTGAATGGCCGGGCGAAAGAACTGCTTGGTTACGCAATTTTCTGATACGACTTTGGCTTTTTTTGCCCAAGTTGTGTCGTTTTCCAGCCTGCTTGTGAAGGATTTTCCCAGTGCCGCTAACCTTGAATCGCTTCTTGGCGCTACTGTTTGTTTTCATTTTTGGCATATCATTTTCTCATTTAAGATTATTAAGCTCAGTCCAAGGGTAGAAAGCCTTAACCCAAGAACCAGAGGCCACAGACTTTTAAGGGTCGCAACCGAGAGTTTCAGCAAGACGCTGAACTCGAAAAGCCCCCGCCGTCTCTAAAGCTATGGCGGGCAAGCGCCTCCTCATTTTACAAAGAAAGCTGGCCTGCCAGTCGAAGCTCTTAAGAGCGAAGGCTGGTGGGATCAATAGGACTCGAACCTATGACCAAGACGTTATGAGCATCCTGCTCTAACCAACTGAGCTATGATCCCGTGCAAACTAAATTCGCGACACAGCTCAGTTTGTAGTGATGTTTCTGTGCTGCTTGCGCAGACACGGGCTGAGCTATGATCCCGAATATTCTAACAATTGTTTGGATTTTCTTATTTAAGGAAGATTTTAACAAAAGGGGCGGGAAACTTATGAAGGGCTTGGGGTTTTGCAAGAAAAATTTACCCGACAAATAAGATTCCATTTTTATTTCGGATAACAATTCTGCGCGCTTTCGCCCTTTCAATTCGCACGAATTCCCATGAAAAAACCACTAGACTCAATCGACATCATCATCCCCACTCATAAAAAAGATCTACAAATTCTTGAATATTGCATCGCCGCTGCCAAAGAAAAAGTTGTTGGCGCTGCTCGCGTTATTGTGATTTCAAGAGAGCGCTACAGCGAAAATGCTGAATGGTTTGATGAAAAACTTTTTCCATTTTCGATTGAGTCGATTCAAGAAATAATTGGCAGCACTTACGGCTGGTATTATCAGCAACTGCTCAAATTTTATGCGCCTCTGGTAATTCCAGACATCAGTGAAAATGTTTTGGTTCTCGATAGCGACACGGTTTTTTTTCGCCAGGTCAAAATGCTCGATAAAGAAGGTAGAGCCCTTTTTAATGTGACCCGCGACGATAATCCTAATCGTTCCGACTTTGACCAAAGAGTTGCGGCACACACCGCAAAAATCTTGCCGGAATTAGCGCTAAAAAATTTGCCCACTGAATTTCAGAATGTTTCCGGCATTAGTCACATGATGATTTTTAATCGCGAGATTTTGCGCGATCTTTTTGCCAAGGTTGAAAAACATCACGGCGGCGATGAGCCATTTTACAAAATTTTTCTTAAACTCGCCGACACCATCCACTCAGCTTCAGAATATCAAATTTATTTCAATTTTTTGCTGATTTACCACAAAGAAAAAATCCGCGTCCGAAAGCTTAGTTTTAAAAATACTTCCGATATCAACATCAAGAAATATCGCGGAAGGTTAAAATATCATTACTGCTCATTTCACTCTTATTTGCGGGGCAGTCGAAGCAATTCGGCGCGAGTAAAATTAGTCAAACTTGTCCAGAATTTTATCCGTAAATTTTTCTATTTTGAAATTTATAATATCGGAATTTCAAACTGTTTAATTGGTGAATTTTTGAATCTTCCCAATCGCAAAATTAACTGGGTCAAGCGTTCAAAATTTGCAATTTCTTACAGAAATCCAACCGGATTTATTGGCGCCACTGGCGAGAAAAATATTTTTGCCGAAAGAAAAAATCTAATCACCGGCGAAATGAAAATCTGCAATTTGCAGCTCAATGAAAAATTAGAAATAATTTATGAGAAAGAAGTTCTGCGCGACCACGATCTTTTACAAATTTTTGATCAGAATTTTACCTTAGTTAAAAATCACAAAACCTCACAAATATCTCTTTGCAAAATCAATGATGGCCTTGGTTTTGAGAGAATTTTGGATTTGCCCAAAAATCTAAAAATCAACCACCCCTCAATCACCAAGCATAATGAAAAATGGTGGTTATTTTTTGCTAAAAGCGAAAGCAAAAATAATGAACTGCATTTGGTATCTAGCGATAATTTGCTTAGCGGAAAATGGGAAACTCATCCAAATAGCCCAACTATTCTCGATGTTGGATCAAGCCACGCGGCGGGGAATATTTTTACCTATCACGGCACCAGTTTTAGGCCTTCGAAAAATTCCGACGGCTCTGTTTGGCTTAATCGAATCGGCTCTTTGACGCCGGAAGTTTACGCTGAGAACAAAGAGATGGAAATCTTCCCAGATCAGCTTGGGCCATGGCCCCACGGCACATGTAATATCACGGCTTTGGGAGATAATTTAACTTTGCTCAGCGGCAAGAAGTTTAGCTTCTTTCCTTTCAAGCCGCTGATTTTTTTATTCCGCTTTCGGCTTTGCAACGCCAACAAGTGCTGGGCGAATTAGGCGATCGGCAATCGAATATCCGGCTTGAATAACTTGCACCACATTTCCTTCTTCAGCTTCGCTTTCCACTTGCACCAAGGCTTCGTGAAAATTGTGATTAAATTTTTCGTTAAGTGGAAAAATTCTTTTGATCTGATTTTTTTCCAAAACTTTCATCAGTTCTTTTTCCGTCATTGAAACTGCGTCGGCGTAATTTTTGATCGCCGGAATTTTTTCAATTTCTTCTTTTGGTGCATTGCCGCTAGCTAGAAAAAAATTCTCAACCACCAAAACCAAATCACCCGCAAAGCTAGAAATAGCGAACTTTCCCGCCTTATCAATTTCTTCACGCGATCTGCGACGCACATTTTCAACTTCGGCCAAAGCGCGCAAAATTTTCTCGTTAGACTCGCTTAATTTTTGTTCGAGTTCAGCAATTTTTGCCTCAGGCGTTACTGGGTTTTCTGTTGATTGATCTTCTTGCGGACGGCTATTTTCTTCCATTTTTCTCCTAAAAATTTTTTAAAGTAAGGCGCGCAAGATATGCAGCTCCAAACAAGTTTCAATAGGGTTGCTTTAAATTTTCTGCTTTCTAATTTGCGCCCATAAATTTCCCCCAAATAAACATCTCCCTCTCATGCAAGATAGAATTCTCGACCAAGCTAATTACTTGGTGCCAATGGTTGTTGAACAAACCGCCAAAGGCGAAAGATCTTTTGATATTTACTCAAGACTTTTGAAAGAGCGCATCATCTTTTTATCTGGCCCGGTTAATGACCAAGTTTCATCTTTGATTGTTGCTCAGTTGCTTTTTTTGGAATCAGAAGATCCAAAAAAAGACATTTATTTTTACATTAATTCTCCCGGCGGCATTGTGACGTCAGGTCTTGCCATGTATGACACCATGCAGTATATACGTCCAGACGTTGCAACTCTTTGTATAGGTCAAGCTGCTTCAATGGGTTCATTGCTTTTAACTGCGGGGGCTGCCGGAAAAAGATTTTGCTTACCAAACTCGCGCATCATGATTCACCAGCCTTCTGGCGGGTATCAGGGGCAGGCAACTGACATCGAAATTCACGCTCAAGAAACCCTGAGCTTAAAAAGAAGATTAAATGAAATCTACGTTAAGCACACTGGACAAAAGCTTGCTGTTGTTGAAAAATCAATGGAACGCGACAATTTTATGTCACCGGAAAAAGCAAAAGAATTTGGCTTGATCGATCAAGTAATCGACAAAAGACCTGAGCAAACACAACAAAATTAAAATTATTTTATGGTTAAAAAACACGACGATGAAAAAGAATTATCCTGCTCTTTTTGCGGCAAAAACCAAAATGAAGTAAAGAAACTAGTCGCCGGCCCAACTGCTTTAATTTGCAATGAATGTATCGGCGTTGGCATGGAAATTTTGCGCGAAGAACAAAAAAAATCGCCTCTTCAAAAAACCGACGGCAGCAAACCAACCCCAAAAGACATCATCAAAATTTTGGATGAGTATGTGGTTGGACAAAAACATGCTAAAAAAGTTTTGTCGGTTGCGGTTTACAATCACTACAAGCGCATTGATTCAATTTCTGGATCAACTACTGAAAGCGTTGAACTCAGCAAGTCGAACATTCTAATGATTGGGCCCACTGGTTGTGGTAAAACTCTACTTGCGCAAACTTTAGCAAAAATTCTCGATGTGCCTTTCACCATGGCTGACGCTACTTCTTTAACTGAAGCTGGTTACGTTGGTGATGACGTGGAAAATATTATTTCACGACTGTTGCAATCTGCTAATTACGACATTGAAAAAACTCAGCGCGGCATCATTTACATTGATGAAATCGATAAAATCGCGCGCAAATCTGAAGACAATACTCGCCGCGATATTTCTGGTGAAGGCGTGCAACAAGGTTTGTTGAAAATTATTGAAGGCACTGTTGCTTCAGTTCCAACTCAACCTGGTAGAAAAACCACTCAGCAAGAATATGTGCAAGTTGACACGCGCAATATCTTATTCATTTGCGCTGGTGCTTTTTCTGGTTTAGAAAAAGTTATCATTGCTCGCGGCAAAGGCTCTAGCATTGGCTTTGGTGCTGATGTTCGCTCAAAAGACGAAAATGCTCGTAAAGATATTTTCAACCAAGTTGAGCCTGATGATTTGATTAAATTTGGTTTGATTCCAGAAATCGTCGGCAGACTTCCGGTTGTGGCACCTCTTGAAGGTTTAACTGAAGAAGATTTGACCAGAGTTTTATCTGAACCAAAAAACTCAATCGTGAAGCAATATAAAAAACTTTTCGAGTTAGATAAAATCGAATTGAACTTTGAAGACGAAGCTTTGAAAGAAATCGCGAAAAAAGCTATCGAGTGCAAAACTGGTGCCCGTGGTCTTCGCGCCATTGCAGAAAATATTTTATTGGACGTGATGTTTGAAGCGCCTTCTGAAAAAAATATTAAAACTGCGACAGTGACAAAAGAAGTTCTGACCGATGGAAAACCTTTGAAGATTACTCACTTAAGTGAGAAGGAAATTGCAGAAAGAGAAGGCAAAAAGATAATTACGATTGTTCCTCAGAAAGAGAAGGTTGCTTAAGTCTTAATATTTTATCCGCGAATAATCACCCCCAACCCCTTCTTAAAAAGTAGGAGTTGGGGGCGGTATTCAAGAATTCTACCTATTTCATTTCTTCACCATAATCTCCAAAGCATGCATCCCCCATACAAACTCATCTTTTAAAAGTGAGTTAATTTTGCGATGCGCATTCACCACACTTAAATCCTTCAATTCATCAGACTCGATCACAATCGCAAAATGGGTTTCACCACTTCCGTCATCGCCCAAATGTCCAAAATGAAGATGTGAATTATTTTTCACTTCTAAAAATTTTGGCTGAAGATTTTTTTTCAACTTCTCTTCGATCCTTTGCTTCATGTTAAAAAATCTGTTAATAAATTGTTAATAACTCTGCGCTTCTCCACCAATCGTTTCTTTGTTAAAAACTTATCAAAAACTTTAACATTTTTTCCACAGTTTTAACTTCTGTTGAAAAATTTTCTGTTAAAAATTTTACCTGTTAATAACTTTTACAAATCCTTCATTTTCAAGGCTTTTTGAAGTTTTTATCTGTTAATAAAAATGTTAAAAAGTTTTAATCAAGTAATTCACAGCCCTAATAAAATTAACTAATCTCTTAAATGAATAAATTAATTAATACTCTTGTCAAAAAAGAGAAATTTTCCAATCCACCAATTTGGATAATGAGACAAGCTGGAAGATATTTACCAGAGTATCGTGAAATTCGCTCTAATGTAAAAAACTTTTTAGAACTTTGCTACACACCAAAACTCGCCTCAGAAGTCACGCTTCAACCAATTCGCCGATTTGGTTTTGACGCAGCGATTATTTTTTCAGATATCTTGGTAATTCCAGACGCCCTTGGCGTAAAAGTAGAATTTGTAAAAAATGAAGGACCGAAATTACAAAAAATTTCCAATAGTGCAGATTTAAAAAATCTCAAAAGAGACAATATTAAAAACCATTTACAGCCGGTTTTCGAGACTCTGTCGCTTACTAAATCAAAGTTAGATGCCAGTACTGCTCTAATTGGATTTTCTGGTTCTCCATGGACTTTAGCTTGTTACATGGTTGAGGGTGGCGGTTCAAAAAATTTTGAAACAACTCGTAAAACTGCAGTTGGTGATGAAAAATTCTTCGCCGAACTAATCGAGATTTTAACTCAAAGTATTATCACTTATTTGTCTCATCAAATTGAGTCGGGAGCTAACGTAGTAAAATTATTTGATTCTTGGGCCGGAGTTTTACCGCCACAGCAATTAAGAAAATGGGTGATTGAGCCAACCAAAAAAATCGTTTCCAAATTAAAGAAGATACATCCGCAAATTCCGGTGATTTGTTTTCCGCGTGGCATTGGCGCGATGTATGAAGAATTCGCCCGCGAGGTTGGATCGCAAGGTTTAGCGCTAGATCAAACTTTGGAAAAAAACTGGGCTAAAAAAAATCTGCAAGAAAATTTAGGACAAGTGGTGCAAGGAAATCTGGATAATATTTTGTTGGCTTGTGGTTCGAAAAGTGAAATTGAAAAAGAGGTTTTGCAAATTTTAGAAAGTTTTGGCGACCATCCTTTTATCTTCAATTTGGGTCACGGAATTATTCCTCAAACACCAATTGAAAATGTTGAGTTGGTTATGAAGTTGATAAGAAAATAATTCTTAAATTATTTTTTATTTTTCTAAAACCGTCATCCAAACCGAAGCAATTGCTTGTGCGGCAATTCCTTCTTCGCGTCCTAAAAATCCAAGTTTCTCAGTAGTTGTAGCTTTAACATTGACGCGGCTTTTATCGATTTCTAAAACTTTTCCCAATTCTTCTTCCATCGCTTTTTTGAATTTAGAAATTTTTGGTTTTTCACAAATTATCGTGATGTCTAAATTCAAAATAGTCGCACCTTTTTTTACCAATAAATGCTTGATGATTTTTAGCATTTCGCGCGAATCGATATTTTTCCATTTCGCATCAGATGGTGGAAAATGCTCTCCGATGTCACCTTGTCCAATTGCCCCTAAAAGCGCGTCAATTGAGGCGTGAATACCAACGTCTCCATCAGAATGAGCGTCGATTTTTTTATCAAATTCAATATCAATTCCGCAGATTCTGATGAATTTACTTTCGTCATCAAGACGTTTGCGAAAGGCGTGAACATCAAATCCAGTGCCGCAACGATTTTCTTCTTTTATATTTTTTACCAACATCAAAACCATACGCTGAGCGCGTTCGAAGTCTTCTTTGGTAGTGATTTTAAAATTATTTTGCGATCCTGGAACAATTGCCACCGGAATTCCGGCATATTCATTTAGCGCTGAATCATCGGTGAAATGTAAATCTTTGAAAGCGATGTGAGAATCTAAAATATCTTTGTAAATAAAGCCCTGCGGGGTTTGTGCGCGCCATAAATTTTCGCGCTCCAGCGTCCATTCAATTTTTCCGTCAGAATATTTTTTAAGAGTATCTTCAACTGCAACTGCCGGAATTACGGCTGGATGAGTTTCTAATTTTTCTAAAATGCCATTAATAACACGCTTAGAAACAAAAGGGCGCACACCATCATGAATTAAAACTTTGGTAGGGTTATATTCTTGCAAAGCCTTCAAACCAAAGCGAATTGAGGCTTGGCGAGTATCACTGCCAAAAACCGGATTAAGTAAATCAAGACCGGAAGCTGCTTCTTCGTAAAGCTCAACATCGTCTGGATGAATAACGCAAATTACGTCATCAATTTTTGGATGATTTAAAAAAGCTAAAATCGTGTGACGCAAAAGCGGAACTCCGGCGAGCGACAAATATTGTTTAGGAATTCCATCGTCGCTATTGAAGCGATTGCCGCGCCCGCAGGCGGTGATTAGTGCTACAATTTTCATTACATGGATTGTGAATTATTTTGTTCTGCACTCAATCTGCCGGTTTCTAAATTAACCGCAGAAGCTGAGCTTACAGCTGTGGTTTGCTCAGGAGCTGGAGAATCATTAACAGCTTCTCCTTCGTGTTGCGCTGGTACAGTAAAGTTTGCTAGGCCAATAGGCTTTACTTCTCCGCCATACATAAATTGATAGCTGTATAAAACGGCTCTCATGCTATCTAACTTATCTTCACTTTTCAGCTGCGAGTGGATGTTGGATAAATGCTTATCAAGAGCTTCCTCAAGTCTTTTTACACTTACCGGACTTTTCTTTTCTGGATCTAGTAGCTTTTGAATTTTATCGGAAACTTCTTTCTCCACTTTATCCGGATGTTTTATACTACCGATAATTGAACTGTAAAAAATAGCTTGCGACATTTTAGGGTAATCAATCTTACCTAAATCCTTGAGATCCAGGGTAATGAAATCTAGGCGATATATTTTTCTATTTTGCATAAAAATTTTTCTTTCCTCGTCACTCATTGTGACTTTATTAATTGTGGCTAATGCGTTCGAGTCACTTTCATAATAGCTGTTGGCAAGGTTGATAATTTCTTTGGTCGTAACTTTGTCCGGAAGAGATTTAATAAAATCCTCACAAGTCATACCATATAAAAACATCGGAGTGTCCATGCTAGCGATGATCGCTGAGTCATACTTGCCTGGAGATTGTGTCTGAGCTTCATTCATCAGTTATTCAATATTTACCGGCTCCTCCCCTCTCTCAAGACTTACCGCTCCATTATTACCCATCATCTTTAAGAAAGATGTAACGCCCTGCTTGCATGCACCCACTAATCTTGAGGTAGTGCGAACACAGGCAATTCCGATACTTTCGCAATAAGTTTTTCCAATAATGTGGATTTTTTTCTGTCGATCCTTTTTCCATATCCTTGTTGAATTTCCAAAGATTGTCTCGGCGAATTCGCACTATTTTTGCGCTGTTCTCGGACTTAGAATTATATTTTTAGCTTCAGAATTATCTCGTCAGGCTCGCATGTATTTTATGATTTATTTTTTGCGATTCTCTCTTCCATCACGCCGCGGAAATTTTTGATCAAACCCTGAACTGGCCAAGCGGCGGCGTCTCCCAAAGCGCAAATTGTGTGACCTTCAATTTGTTTGGTGAGATTGTAAAGTTGGTCGATTTCTTTCACTTCTGCTTTGCCTTTAATCATGCGATCCATGATGCGCATTAGCCAACCTGTGCCCTCACGACAAGGCGTGCATTGGCCGCAAGATTCATGTTTGTAAAAATGCGAAAGGCGCGCAATTGCCGCAATTACGTCAGTTGATTTATCCATGACGATGACGCCTGCAGTTCCAAGACCAGATCCTGCAGCTTTTAGTGAATCGAAATCCATCAACACAGTGTCGCAAACTTCTTTGTTAAGCATTGGCACAGAAGAGCCGCCGGGAATTATGGCAAGCAAATTATCCCAACCGCCGCGGACACCTCCAGCATGTTTTTCAATTAATTCGCGCAGAGAAATTCCCATTTCTTCTTCAACGTTGCAGGGTTTGTTAACGTGACCAGAAATGCAAAAAACTTTAGTGCCGGTATTTTTTTCGCGACCCAAACCTGCAAACCAAGATGGTCCGCGACGTAAAATTTCTGGAACAACGGCGATTGATTCAACGTTGTTAATTACTGTCGGACATCCGTAAAGCCCAATTAAAGCAGGAAATGGAGGCTTCAGACGAGGCTGACCTTTGTTTCCTTCGAGACTTTCAAGCAAAGCAGTTTCTTCGCCGCAAATGTAAGCGCCAGCTCCGCGGTGAACAAAAATGTCTAAATCCCATCCGCTTTGGCAGGCGTTTTTGCCAATCAGTTTTGCATCATAGGCTTCGTCGATTGCCCGCTGCAGCGCTACAGCTTCGTTATAATATTCTCCGCGAATGTAAATGTAGCAAGTGTTGGCATTGATGGCACGAGAAGCGAGTAAACATCCTTCTAAAAGTTTGTGAGGGTCGTTGCGCAAGATGTCGCGATCTTTGCAAGTGCCCGGCTCAGATTCGTCAGCATTAATTACTAAATAATGAGGCTTGCCTTCTTTTGGATCTGCTTTTTTTGGCACGAATGACCATTTCATGCCGGTTGGAAAACCAGCGCCGCCGCGGCCGCGCAGCGCAGAATCTTTAACTTGTTGGATCAGCCAATCAGAGCCTTGATCGAGGAAATTTTTAGTTTGCAACCAGTCCCCTCTTTTTTTTGCAGCCTCTAAATTTGCAGACTGAAAACCGTAAAGATTGGTAAAGATTTTATCCGATTCTTTGAGCATTTTTTTTAGAAATTTTTTGGGAGAATTTGTGCGAAAAAAAGAAGTGCGTGAGATCGTAAATTTGCTTTTAGTAAAATCAAGAAAGCAGCAATCTTGTTAATTTTTCTAGACAGATTTTTTTGAGCAGAAAAGTTTTGCAGAGTAAAGATTGATTAAAAAACTTGCGCAAATAAAAAATCTTTTTGATCTATCTGCTTAGTAAAATATCTCACATCTAATTTAACGAAAAATTCCGTGTTTAAATTCAAGAATCTCCTGAAAAAAATCCTGGTCTTATCGTTGCTATCTATGCAGTTCTCATGCTACCGGGGCAAGATAGATCCATTTGATACTCAAAATGGACTTAGCAGAAAAGAAATCAAAGAAAGTTTGATGAAGAGTCCAGAAAAACAGAATGCCAAAAAAAAAGACTCGGCAAAAGATGAAGCGCCAATCCCAAGCATTTCAAAATTAATCATGACCCCACCGCCACCAACAATTGGCGGCAGCAAAACTCTGTCATTTTCGGTAACTGAACAAGTGCCTTTGAAGGACGTTTTAATTGAGCTTGGACGCGTTGCGCAAATCGACGTTGATCTTGATCCAGGCATTTCTGGCGGCGTAATTATCAATGCTAAAAATCGTCCTTTTAAAGAAGTAATCGATCGCATCGCGACTCTTGGAAACTTGCGCTACGCCTATGAAAATGGCGTTTTGCATTTCGAGCGCGACACGCCTTACATGAAAAATTATTTCGTAGATTATTTGATTGATGGTCAACTTTGGTCAGATGTTGAAACTAACGTCGGCGCCATTTTATCTAATTCAACTCCGGCTGTTGTAGCTAGTGAAGATGGCTCGTCGGCGCCAGTGGGCAGCTCGTCAATCTCTTCAAATAAATCTGCCGGCCTCCTTTCGGTTTTTGCTACCGATAAAGAGCACGCAATGATTGAAAGCTACTTGGCGGATGTTGAACAATCAGCTTCTGCTCAGGTTTTAATTGAGGCTAAAGTTGTTGAGGTTTCTCTCAGCGAAAGCTACAAAACCGGCATAAACTGGTCTACGATTGGCAGTAAAAACTCTTTAACAGCATCCAACGGATTTACAGCCGGCGGCGGAATCACTTACGTAGCGAGTGAGCTTTTTAACTCAGATCTTATTGCCTCGGTTAGTGCGCTTGAAGCATTCGGCAGTGCTCGCACAATCTCTAGTCCAAGAATTCATGCCATGAATAACCAAAAAGCCTCTCTCAATTTTGGCGATAAATTAGTTTATTTTAAAATTGATTCAAACCAAAGCACAATCACCGCAACCGCCTCAACCACAACGTCAAACATCACTACTACAAAACAAGAAGAAGAAGTCGGTGTTCAGCTCGATATTACGCCGTCAATCAATACAAGAACTGGCCAAATTGTAATGAGTGTTAAGCCGCAACTTTCTGTGCTAAGCAAGTCAGTGCAAGATCCTGCGGTAAGCGCAGTAAACCTGGTTCCAGTTGTTAATAAAAGAACAATCGACACCATCGCCAAAGTTAGAAGTGGCAACATTATTGTTATTGGCGGTCTAATGAAAGATACCACGAAGAATGATGATTCGGGGGTTCCGTTTTTAAGCGAAATTCCGATTTTGGGCTGGTTCTTTAAATCGGTTTCAAAAGAAACTGAAATTATCGAAACTGTAATCTTCATCAAGGCAACCATCGTAAAACAAGGTCCCGCTTTGGTTAGCAAAATTGATCGCGACTTCCAGCAAAAATTTGATACTAATAGACGTCGTTTCTTCGGCACCAATAACTAGCCATGAAATCAATTCTAAAATATATCCTTCTCGCCGGTATTAGAGATCGTCTCTATATCGGCCTTTTCATTACGCTTGCTGCGTCTTTTTCTCTTTCGATTTTTTTGGGATCAACCTCTTTCGTTGAAGCGCAGCAAACAACCGCAGCCTACATCGCCGGATCATCTAGGGCTATTCTTGCCATCGGCATGATTTTATTTGTCTGCCTCAGTGTGGCGCGCGCTTTCGAAAATAAAGAAGTTGAATTCATTATCTCTAAATCAATCTCGCGTGAGAAGTTTATTTTAAGCTACATCATCGGATTTTTCGTTGCCGCTTTTCTAATTTTTATTCCACTGTTTGCGGCAATTTTAATCGTAACTAAGGCCAATAAATTAGGGCTTTTAATCTGGTCAGCGAGTCTACTTTCTGAGCTAATGATCGTCATTTCTTTCTCGCTTCTTGCCTCGCTAATTTTGAAAAATTCTTTCTCGGCGATCATGGCGTCATTTGGCTTTTACATTATTTCGCGCTTAATGGGAATGTTCGTTTTGGCGATCAATTTGCCCCAAGATATTGCCCAAGCAAAAAGCCATTTACTCGGCGCTAGTTTGAAATTTCTTTCGGCACTTTTTCCGCGTCTCGATCTCTTCACTCAAAGCGAGTGGCTGTCTTACGGCGTTTCTGAATTCAGCAATTTGAAAATCATTTTAATCCAATCTCTGATCTACATTCCGCTCATGATTTTCATGGCTTTTCACGACTTCAAAAAGAAGCAATTCTAAATGAGCCCGCGCCTCTTTTATCATCTTTATTCGCACAAAATTTTCTTTTGGCTTTTTGTCGCTACCTTCATCTGTCAGCTTTTTTTTTGGAGAGAAACCGAAAATCTTAAACCGCATTTCGACATTGTGCCGCCCGTGCCAAATCAATATTTAGTTTCAGCACTTTCGCTCGGCGACAAAGAATTTTTATTCCGCGTTTTGGCAACGCGTCTGCAAAATTCGGGGGATGTTTTTGCCGGATTTGTCGCCCTAAAAAATTACGATTATTCTCGCGTCTATCAATGGATGACAATGCTTGATACCTTAAACGCCAAATCAAATTTTGTGCCAGCAATTGCGGCGTATTATTATTCGCAAACCCAAAGAACAGAAGATGTGCACTACGTTGTTGATTATCTTGATGAGCATGCCGCCAAAGATTTAGATACAAAATGGTGGTGGTTATTTCAAGCCACCTACATCGCAAAAAACAACATGCATGACATTAATCGCGCACTAGACATCGCTTACAAGCTGAGTAAAAATAATTCTCCAAGCGCGCCATTTTGGACCAAAGAAATGCCCGCTTTCATTCACGAAGAAATGGGTGACGGCTGCATGGCCTTCGCGGTTATTGAAGCTCTAATCAAAGAAAGCGAAAGCGGCGCGCGCCAAATCAAGCCGGAAGAGTTAAATTTCATGCGTCATTTCATCGATGCGCGCCTCGCAAAATTGCAAAAACAAAAATTTGATCCACGCAAATGCAGCAAGAAGCTTTAAAAAAAGAGATCACCAAAATTGTTGAAAATGCTTTGCGCGAAGATTGCGCTTTTGATGACGTTACCTCTGATTTAACTATTCCTGCAAACAGCCAAATCGCTTTTGAAATCAGAT
Organism: Rickettsiales bacterium; assembly: GCA_947442475.1. Taxonomy (GTDB): domain Bacteria; phylum Pseudomonadota; class Alphaproteobacteria; order Rickettsiales; family UBA1997; genus UBA2645. Next base: position 59,590 of record CANEVP010000003.1, on the reverse strand, counting down.
CTCGCGAAGAAATTATTTTTTGCGGCGAAGAAATAATCTCAGAAGTTTTTGCGGCCCTAAAAAAATCACCAAAATTCAAAAATGCCAAACTTGATCTAAAAATTTTGATCCAAGATGGAGTCGCCGCAAGCCCCAAGAAAGCAATTGCGCGCGGCCAAGGCGATGCCAAATTAATTTTTGCTGCCGAAAGAGTTATCCTAAATTTGATCCAACATTTAAGTGGTGTTGCAACTTTGACGCAAAAATTTGTGCAAGTTTTGGCTAATAAAAAAATTAAAATTTTAGACACCAGAAAAACTCTGCCAAGCCTGCGTGCCTTAGAAAAATATGCAGTTGTGGCTGGTGGTGGAAAAAATCATCGCTTCAATTTAAGTGACATGATTTTGATAAAAGACAATCACATTGCGGCAGCTGGAAGTGTGACAAAAGCAATTGAGGCGGCGAAAAAAAATAAACAAAAACTAAAAATTGAAGTTGAGTGCGACACTTCAGTGCAAGTTGCCGAGGCAGTAAAATCAAGCCCCGACATCATCATGCTCGACAACATGACAATATCAGAGATCAATAAATCGATTAAAATAATTAATAAAAAAGCTCAGATCGAAATTTCTGGCGGCGTCAATTTGAAAAATATCAAAAAATATTCGGCGCTAAAAATTGATTTTATTTCAATTGGTTCGCTTACCCATTCAGCAAGAGCGGTAGATATCGGGCTGGATATCATTTAAGAAAAAACTCTCTTTACAGCAAGTTGCGCTGTCATTTTTTAGTGAATTTTAGCCTTAAGGCGAAAATTCAAGAAATAATCTGCAATTCCTTCTCTCCCAATGCTTAAAGTTGGTTAGAAATTTTTGCCAAAAAACGAAAAAACCAGAAGAAAATGACAAAACCAAAAACCGCTTTTTCTTTTCTGCTTTCTTCAATTAAGCCCTTCAAATTTTACGTTGGTCTGCATCTTTTTGTGGTGCTTTACAACGCGATCGACCTTTCGCTTTGGCCTTACATTTCAAAACTTTTAATCTACAAGCTGGCGACGACACCTAGCGAAAATATTGTCGCAGAAGTCTGGCCAATCGCGCTATTGCTGATTATTTTCACTATCGTGCCGGGAATAGTTTGGCGTCTTTCTGATTTTTCTTGGATGAATTTGACGCCCGCGATGAAGAAAAAAATCACCGTCGAATCGATGGATTACGCGATGCAACATTCGCACAATTTTTTTCAAAATAATTTTTCAGGATCACTCGCCAATAAAATTCGCGACCTCGCGGGCTGCACGCCACCAATGCTTGGGCGCATTCTTTACAGTTTCTTAAACGTAATTTTAAGTTTGGCGATCGCTTTTGTTGTGCTATTTTCGGTGCATAAAGTTTTTGCTTTCGGCCTGATTATTTGGGCAGCAATTTTCATTTTGATGGCGCTAAAAGCGGCGAAAATTGTTGATCCACTTTCAGTTGCAACGGCAGATCAGCAAACCAAAAACATGGGCAATTTGGTCGATGTTTTAAGCAATATTTCCAACGTTAGATTCTTCAACGGCGCGCGCTTTGAAAGCAACAGAATCAAGGCTTTGCAAGATGATTACACGAAAATTTCCAAACGCAGAAATATTTTTTTAATCAAATTCTACATTCTCCACGCCATTACTTTTTCGATCTATTTTATATTTTGCATTGTCGCTTTGATTGGGCTTTACGCGCAAAATTTAGTGACGCTGGGAGACTTCCTTTTGCTGTTCACAATCAACAATTGGATTATTCATTTAATGTGGATGTCGGCTAATGAAATGAACGGATTTTTGGAAGATGTCGGCACCATTAATCAAGCTTTGTCGATCATCAATGAGCCTTTGCAAATCAAGGATGTGGAGCCTGACGAAATTCTTAGAGCAACTCGCGGCGAAATCATTTTTGAAAATGTCGGATTTGCTTACGCTAAAAATTCTGAGCCGCTTTTTTGCAACAAATCTTTGCTAATAAAATCGGGAGAAAAAGTTGGTTTAGTTGGACATTCAGGTGGCGGCAAAACCACTTTCGTAAATTTGATTTTGCGTTTTTTTGACGTCAATTCCGGACGCATTTTAATTGACGATCAAGACATTTCCAAAGTGACGCAAGTCTCACTTCGCGCCGCAATTGGCATGATTCCGCAAGATCCTTCGCTTTTTCACCGCAGCTTAAAAGAAAATATTTGTTACGGCTCTGAGGGCGACTACATCGAGGCCGCAAAAAAAGCTCACGCGCATCAGTTTATCGAAGCGCTACCCGAATAATACGACTCTCTGGTTGGCGAGCGCGGCGTAAAATTATCGGGCGGTCAGCGCCAGAGAATCGCTATTGCGCGGGCTTTCTTAAAAAACGCCCCGATTTTAATTTTGGACGAAGCAACCAGCCAACTTGATTCAATCACCGAAAATTTGATTCAAGAATCGCTGCAAAATTTGATGAAAAATAAAACCACAATCGTCATCGCGCACCGGCTTTCAACGCTTGCCGACATGAATCGTATTTTAGTTTTTGCAGAAGGCAAAATTGTTGAAGATGGCTCGCATCAAGATTTGCTTGCTTTAAACGGTACTTACAAAAAACTGTGGGACGCGCAAGTGGGCGGCTTTTTAATTGAAAATATTGCAGAAAATAATGACTAAAATTACCCAAGCTTTCATTTTTGCTGCCGGTCGTGGCGAGCGCATGAGACCTCTTACTGACGCGATATGCAAGCCATTGGTGCCAATTAAAAACAAGGCGATCATTGATTACGCAATCGAGAAATTAGACAAAATTTCTGAGATTAAAAAAATCATCATTAACGGATTTTATCTTGCCGACCAGCTTGAAGCGCACATTAAAAATTTGAATAATTCGAAAATTATTTTTTCGCGCGAAGTTGAAAAAGTTGAAACCGGCGGCGGCCTTGTTTTTGCCAGCGATAAAATCAATTTAGATGAACCGCTTTTGGCAATTAACGGCGATGTTTTGTGGCAAGATGTTGGCGGAATTTCTGACATTAAAACCATTTGTGACGCTTGGGAAGCAGGATCCCTTGAGGGATCGAGCGGACGCGTTAGAGCCGCGATGGGAGAAAATAACGGCGATTGCGACATTTTGTTGGGACTGAAAAAAACCGAAGAATATTTGGGCTACGAAGGCAATGTTCACGGTGGCGGCGACTTCAATATTGCTGGCGAAAATTTGCTGAGATTTCCTGATAAAAAAATGACTCATGCCTTTGTTGGTTTGCAAATTATCAATCCGAAAATTTTGCAAAAAGCGCCGGAAAAATGTTTTTCAATGTCGCATTTTTACAAAGCGGCAGTTGGTGCAAATGGTCTGATGCAAAGGATTCGCGGCGTTGAATTGCCGGGAAAATATTTTCACATTGGAACTGTTGATGCGGTGAAAATGACTGAAAAAAATCTCTAAATAAAACTCATGAAAATCGTTTCTTGGAACATTAATTCGCTGCGCTTGCGCCTGCCGCTGTTAAAAAAATTTGTTGCCGAAAACACGCCAGACGTGATTTGTCTGCAAGAAATAAAAGTGCAAGAGGTCGATTTTCCGTTGCTGGAAGTTAAAGCTTTGGGTTTTGATTTTGTCGAATTCTCTGGTGAAAAATCTTACAATGGCGTGGCGATTATTTCGAAATTTCCGCTGACAAAAATTGAGAAAATCGACATCGAAAATTACGGTCACAAGCGTCACATTTGCGCCACGTTGCAAACCAAGGTTGGCGAAGTTGCTTTGCATAATTTTTATGTGCCGGCGGGTGGCGATATTCCTGACGTTTTGCTTAATGACAAGTTTGACCACAAGCTGAAATTTGTTGATTGGATGACTGATTATTTCGCGCCGCAAAAAGACAAAAAAATCATCATTTTAGGCGACATGAATATTGCTCCACTCGAGCATGATGTTTGGTCGCACAAGCGATTGCTAAAAATTGTTTCGCACACGCCAATTGAAGTGGAAAAAATGGCGCGCTTGCAAAAAAGCTTGGATTGGATCGACACGCATCGACTTTTTGTTGATGAAAAAGAAAAGCTCTACAGTTGGTGGAGCTACCGCGCGAAAGACCCGCTGGGTGCTGATAAAGGTCGCAGACTCGATCACATTTGGGCGACACCAAATTTAAAAAAGCAGATTAAGTCGATGAAAATTTACAAAGATTTTCGCAGTCTGACCCAGCCTTCAGATCACGTTCCGATTGAAACGAAATTTGATTTTTCTTAGGACGGGCTCTTAGAACCCGCCCCCAGCCTTAATAAATAAAAAAATGACCGAATTTGCTGACCTTTTAAGGGTGATGATTGCTCACCGAAAATTTGCGTAAGTCAGGCGAAAAATTGGGTCATTGGATTTTGACACATTGGCTTTAGCTGCGATAGACTGGATGAGTTGGGGATTCTTTCTGAGCGCGAGAGATTCAAAGTTATTATTTCTCACGCCAGTGAGGAGTTGGTTGAGAGCGTTGTTAATTTTTTAAGTACCCCAGCTTTGCAACAGAACTTCGTGCAAGAAATTGAAGAAACTTTAAATGGAATGGAGGAATTTTGGGGCGCTGATGGCGTCTCTGAAGCTTGGGAGCAGTTTAGAGATGCATTGATTGCAGAGAATCAGGAAGAAGAATTGACATTGGAAAGCTTGGAAGATGAGCAAGAAGACCTTTATTATGAAGACTCTCCTGACTCATCAGTAAGTGGCGCTTCTACAGACGGACCAGCGACAAAACGCGCTCGCACCAATGATTCGACTCATTCGTAATTTTAAAAAAAGTGCAAAATAATGACCAAAAAAATACTCATTAATAGCCCGCTAGAAATGGCAGATTTTGCCAAGGAAGTTGCTGCTCAGGCGCGCGCGGGAGATGTGATTGGTTTAAAAGGAACTTTGGGCGCGGGCAAAAGTTTTTTTGCCAAAAATTTTGTCAATTTTTTAAGTGAAAAACCAGTCGAAGTTTTAAGCCCAACTTTCAATTTAGTTTATTCTTACGAAAGCAAAAAAGGCGAGATTTTTCACTTTGATTTGTATCGCTTAAAAAGCGCTAAAGAGCTTGAAAATATTGGCTTCTTCGATGCGCTAAAAAATGGAATTTGTTTGATCGAATGGCCAGAAATTGCGGCGGAGTTTTTGCGTAAAAATTATTTAGAAATTGAAATTAAAGCTGTTGCGGAAATGGGCGAAGAGGTGCGAGAAGTTTTGGTAAGAGATCTAAGCCATTCATAAGTCAAGTGCCGCTGACTGGGACCCGTCGTGAAGACGGGGTAACGCTGAATGTGTATATGGCTCGAGGATTTTCCGCATTCTCGATTGTCACCCCGTCTTCACGACGGGGTCCAGTCAGCGCGATACTTAGTTTGAATCTGCTAAAAAATGCTTACTACTTCACCACCTGCTTAATAAACTTCTGAAAATCATCCGCCTTCTCAAAGTTTTTGTAAACTGAGGCAAACCTGACAAACGCAACTTTATCCAACTTTTCCAGCGCCGTCATCACCAATTCACCAATTTTTGACGAAGAAATTTCTGTTTCATTTTCCATCTCCAACTGCCGCACAATGTTGTTCACGAGTTTTTCTACCTGCAGCTCGGCAACGGGTCTTTTTCGTACCGCCATCTCGATTGATTTTTTTAACTTTTCTGGGTCAAAAATTTTCTTCTCGCCATTTTTCTTAATCACTAAAATTTCGCGCAATTGCACGCGTTCAAAAGTTGTAAATCGTGAATCGCAAGCGGCGCAATAACGCCTTCTTTTCACCGATTCGCCATCATCTGAAATGCGACTATCTTTAACTTGAGTTTCAATATTTCCGCAAAATGGGCAGCGCATAAATTTACATTTTTTCAGTTAAAGCCGCTTTGATGAAGCCTTCAAGGCCGCCATCTAAAACTGCTTGGATATTTCCAGTTTCGTAATCGGTGCGCAAATCTTTGACCATTTGGTAGGGATGCAGCACGTAAGAACGAATTTGGTGGCCCCAACTATTGTCGGTTTTTTCACTTTCGCTTTTGGCTAGAACGTCTTTTTGTTTTTTTATCTCAAGGTCGTAGAGCCTCGATTTTAGCATCTTCATGCATTCAGCGCGATTTCTAATTTGTGAGCGGTCGTTTTGGCATTGCACGACAATTCCGCTTGGTAAGTGAGTCATTCGCACTGCTGAATCGGTTGTATTTACCGATTGTCCGCCAGGCCCCGATGATCTAAAAACATCAATGCGTAAATCTTTTTCCTGCAGATCAATTTCAATGGTGTCGTCAATTTCTGGATAGACCCAAACTGAGGTGAAACTGGTCTGTCTTTTGTCGTTGGCGTTAAAAGGCGAAATGCGGACCAGCCGGTGCACGCCTGATTCCATCTTCATCCAACCGTAAGCAAAATGCCCCGAAATTTTGATGGTGGCTGAGCGAATTCCCGCTTCTTCGCCTTCAAGCATATTGACGATTTCGACTTTGAATTTTTTTGAGGCGGCGAATCTTTCATACATGCGAAGCAGCATTGAGCCGAAATCGCAAGAGTCGGTTCCACCCGCCCCCGCATTGATGTCGAGGAAGCAGTTATTGCCGTCAACTTCACCGGAAAATAGACATTCAACTTCGAAAGTGTCGGAGGTTTTTCTTAAAGCTGTGAGGTTTTTTTCAATGTCACCAATAAGTTGCGCATCGCCTTCCAGCTTGGCTAAATCAAAATATTCGCGATTGTCTTTTAAGCCATTTTGAATTGCTAAAAAGGCATTGAGCTGCGTTTCTAAAAGTGATTTTTCTTTGAGAATTAATTGGGCTTCGAGCTGATTATTCCACAAATTAGGATCTTGCGATTTTGCGTTTAGCGATTCGAGTTTTTCTTGCAAAACTTCTGGTTCAAAGACACCTCTTAATCAATGCCAGAGAGGTCGAGATCTGGCTGATCAAATTTTCAATTTCGGCGCTCATGAGATAAAATATTGATGTTTTGGGGAGGCAAATTTAGGGTGCTCACACTCTTCTCTCGGTCTTATTTTTTCTACACAAATTTAATTTTTCTCACCAAAAAATGCTAATGTTTTATTGGGTGCGATTTCAGTTTTGGGATCTCACAAAAAATGGATAGTGCGTGCGATGCAGTGGGGTAAAATCACCTTGCGAGATGGAGAGGATGATTTGTGGTGTTCATCACTTCACGGACACATGAAAGAGAATGAGTCTGACGCCTTTATTAGAATTTATGATCAAAAAAGAGATCTTATTTATTCGGGCGTGGTGTACAAAATTTCAGAAGAAAAATTAGAGAAAGAAATTGTTTTATTGAATGCTAAAATCTACCAAAATCCAACGGGCGAGCTTCTCGCAGAGATGGCAAAAATTTATTTAGTTTTTGACCACAGAGAATTTTTTATCGAATTTCTATCAATCAAAAAAGAGTCTAAAAATGGCAAAAGACAATAAAGAATATTCTTCTTGGAATGATCTTACTTTTAAGGGATATACCAACCCGCATAAGCCAAATGAAAATACGCTGCCTCCTCCCGTAGGTATTCCGAGTTTTAGGCTTGTGCCACATCAAGTTCCTGTGCAAAATTCAAAACCAGGGCAAAACCAAAGCTCGACCAAAGTAAATAATTCTTCAAAATAATCAGGTATTTAAAACATGACAGATTCAGCAAAAAAATTCGACCTTTGCGTTATTGGTGCCGGTCCCGGCGGTTACGTTGCGGCAATTCGCGCGGCGCAATTAGGTTTAAAGGTGGCAATTGTCGAGGCTAATCATTTGGGCGGCATCTGCTTAAACTGGGGCTGTATTCCAACTAAGGCGCTTTTGAAATCAGCCGAAGTTCATCATCTTTTGCACAATTTAGACCAGTTTGGATTTAGCGTTAAGGATGTGAAATTTGATTTTGCAAAAATTATCGAACGCTCGCGCGGCGTTTCCAAAAAGCTCAGCGGCGGAATTGCGGGCTTGATGAAAAAAAATAAAATCGAAGTGATTGAAGGTTTTGCAAAATTTTTGGATGCCAAAAAAATCTCAGTTGAAAAAGACGGCAAATTAGTGACGCAAGTTGAAGCCGCTTATTTTATTGTGGCCACTGGCGCTAGAGCACGTGTGATTCCTGGCATGGAGCCCGATGTTGAAAATATTTGGACTTACCGCGAAGCCATGACGCCAAAGGCTTTGCCAAAATCTTTGTTGGTTGTGGGGTCGGGCGCGATTGGTTCGGAATTCGCATCATTTTACAAAAACATGGGCTCAGAAGTTACGCTAATTGAAATGGCCGAAAATATTTTGCCGGTTGAAGATGAGGAAATTTCAAAATTGGCGCGCAAATCTTTCGAAAAACAAGGCATTAAAATTCACACGGGCGCGGCGTTGAAATCTTTGAAAAAAGGTAAAGGTGAAGTTACCGCTTTAGTTGAAATTGCTGGAAAGATTGTCGAAATTAAAGCCGAGAAAGTCATCATGGCTGTAGGTATCGTGGCTAATGTGGAAAATTTGGGACTCGAAAAAACCAAAGTAAAAATCGATAAAGGCAGCATCATCGCTAACGGATATTTAGAAACAGCTGAGCCAAACATTTTTGCGATTGGCGACGTGGTTGGCGCACCTTGGTTGGCTCACAAAGCTTCTCACGAAGGTTCAATTGCCGCAGAAAAAATTGCGAGCAAGCTTGGCAAATACGACGCTAAGAAAGTTCACCCAATCAAAGTTGAGAATATTCCAGGATGCACTTACTCAATGCCGCAAATCGCTTCAGTTGGCTTGACCGAGAAAAAAGCAATTGCTGCGGGCAAAAAAATTAAAGTCGGCCGCTTCCCTTACGCTGCCAACGGTAAAGCTATTGCGATGGGCGAAACTGATGGATTAATCAAAGTAATTTTTGATGAAAAAACCGGCGAACTTTTAGGCGCCCATTTGATTGGCGCTGAGGTTACTGAGATGATCCAAGGTTACGTAATTGCTAAACAAGCTGAGCTCACAGAAGAGGATTTAATGCACACAATTTTCGCACATCCAACAATGTCGGAAATGATGCATGAAGCCGTTTTGGATGCCTACGGCAAAGTAATTCACTTTTAGTTTGACAAGCAAAATCGCGTTCATATTTTGCCGCCGCCTTTCAGCTGCTTCGCTACTTTAGTTTGTCAAAAAAACCACAAGAAAACGAAGTAGCCCTCGAAAGAAACTAGTCAGCAATGACTGGCATCTATCAAAACCAATTTGGTTCAAAAACAATGAAAAAATTATCTCTTATCATCGCTGCAGTTTCTCTATTTGCTACTGCTGCTCAAGCTCAAGCTGTTAAAGCTGAAGTTAAAGCTGCTGCTCCTGTAGCTGCTAAAGCCGCTGCTCCAGCTGCTCCAGTTGCTGTTAAAGCTGAAGTTAAAGCCGCTGCTCCAGTAGCTGCTGCTCCTGCCGCTAAAGCTGAAGTTGCTGCTCCAGCTGCTGAAGCTGCTGTTAAAAAAGCTAAAAAAGCTAAAGCTAAAAAAGCTGAAGTTAAAGCTGAAGTTGCTGCTCCTGCAGCTGCTGCAGTTGAAGCTCCTGCTAAAAAGTAATTAACTTTTTACAAAGTTTTTAAAAAACCGGGTCAGCCAAAAGGTTGATCCGGTTTTTTATTTCTAAGAGAAATTTCTTGCAGTTTTGCATCTCAAAAATAGTTTGCCCCCCTTGTCAAAAAAGCCGAATTAGCTCAGTGGTAGAGCAACTGTCTTGTAAACAGTAGGTCGTCAGTTCAAATCCGACATTCGGCACCATCTCTCTCTAGTCTCCAGCCAAATTATCAGTTCTCAAAAAATTCCAAATGGGACACTGGCGGGACACTAAAACATCAAAAACTGCAACAATCCTTAAGCAGATAAGTTTTTCTTCTTCATTTTTTCTTAGCCTTATTCTTACCGCCTAAACAAAAGAGTTTTTTTAATCTTTTGGCATGATTTTGTCTTAAAAATGTCCCTTAAGTGTCCCAAAAGACAAAGTCTGGTTTTTTATTTCCTTTGTTATCAATGCTTTAGAAAGATTTTACTTCTGATTAGTCATCAGTTGTTGCATTTTATTGTGGTGATTTCTAGTTTTTTGCGAAATCGAATTTTAGAAATAAAAAATCACGCAAATGGCAACAATCGAAAAAAGAACCACCAACAGCGCAACATCTTATCGCGCTAAGGTGCGCCTCAAAGGCTATCCAACCCAAAGCGCAACTTTTGCCAGATTAACTGACGCAAAGAAATGGGTTCAAGACACTGAATCAGCAATTCGAGAAGGAAGGCACTTCAAAACCTCTGAGTCAAAAAAACATACCGTCAAAGATTTGGTTGAGCGCTACATCAAAGAAATTTTACCGCAAAAACCAAAAAGCACCATCGACCAAAAAACCCAACTTGGCTGTTGGAAAAGCAGCATGGGCAGTTTCTCGTTAGCAGATGTCACGCCTGCATTAATCACCGAATATAGAAGCAAGCTGGCGCTAGAAAAAAGCGAACGCAAGGGCGCTAAAAGAAGCAATGCCACCGTCAATCGTTATTGCTCGGTTCTTAGTCACGCCTTCACCATCGCCGTTAAAGAATGGGGTTGGATGCAAGAAAACCCGATGATGAAAATAAAAAAACTCAAAGAGCCGCGTGGCAGAGTTAGATTTTTAAATGATGAAGAGCGCGAAAGATTACTTGAAGCCTGTCAAGAAAGCTCAAGCCCCTTCCTCTACATTTTGGTGGTGCTTGGCATTAGCACTGGCGCAAGAAAAATGGAAATAAGAAGTCTTGAATGGAAAGATGTCGATTTGAACCGCGGCATGATAATTTTGCACGACACCAAAAACGGCGAGCGCCGCTCTTTACCGCTGGTTGGCATTGCCAAAGATTTGATGAAAGCGCACTACAAAAACCGCAACAAAAACACCGAGTTGGTTTTTCCCGCAAAGAATCTGCAAACCCCAATCGACATCCGCACCCCTTTTGAAAGCGCATTACAGAAGGCTGAGATTGAAGATTTTAAATGGCATGACCTCAGACACTCTTGCGCAAGTTATTTAGCCATGAACGGCGCAACGCTGGCAGAAATTGCGGGCGTGCTTGGGCATAAAACTTTGAGTATGGTGAAGCGCTATTCTCATATTTCTGATGCACATACTGCTGGGGTGGTGGAGAGGATGAATAGTAAGATTTTTGGAGCAAAACAATGATTATCCTTCCATCAACAAAACCAAAGAAAAAAATTAGCAAAAAAGAGGCTGAAAACTATCTCAATCTCAGCGAAGCCTTCGACCTTATTGGTGAAAAACTAGAAGGTGAAAATTGGCATCAGATGAGAGGTTCGCACTTATCTTACTCGATTGTCGAAAATCTAAACGACATGATGAAAAACGATTTCTTTGACGTTTATGATGGCGATGATTTTGTTCGCAGATTAGTAGGCCTCAAAAAAGCCGACTTGCTTGCTGAAATAACTTACAGTGAGTTTTTAACGAGAATTCACAACAGAGATAAAAATCTTGTGGTGGTACGGCAGTCTGGCGGTGTGCCGAGTCTTAAAATAACAGACTCAATGCGTAAGGCTTTTGGTGAAAAATATGAAGAAGAAAAAACTAAGCGAATAAAAAGCCCCAAAAGAAGCATTGCGGCGGAAGATAAAGAATCTGCAACCGTTCTTCCTGATGAGGTTTTGGAAGTGGATTATTCGGTATTTTTTCCAAAAAATTTTCTTATTCCAAAAGAGCAGTTTGAGTATGTTTTAAAAACTGGTAAAAGATGGATGGATCAAGCGCCGAACAAGGAATATGGCGATCTAATTATTTCTCAAAAACAAACTGGCTTTCGTGGATTGGTTATTCATGGCGAAATGATGAAGGTTGAAAGTAGAGATAATCTTCTCAGTCATTTTGAGTTAACAGATTTTTACCAAGAAAAATTTGATGCAAAAGATTGGGAAATTGATTTATGGATTTTTTTATCTTGTCCAAAAGAATTGGCCCCCCTGAAGAGCAGTGATATTGATGGTGATGGCTATGCTTATTGTTCAAAAGGATGCAATGCAAATAGCGACTCCGACTACACACGAACTTTTTATTTCAAGCAGCAGGCAGAAAAATTGGTTCCTGAAAGATTTTTAGATTACCAAGAGTTGGCTGCTTTGTGGATAAAGAAATTTGGGGTTAGTGAGGATAAAATCATCAAACTCGTTTCTGGTCATTTAACATATCTTCGTGCGCGCAGCTTGCTTCCCGAAAAGGTTTTTTTTCAAGAAATGGAAGTCCACATTGCCGCCCCTATTCACAAAGAAATGCACACTTGGTTTGTGGGTGAAGATGTAAGATTGAAAGAGAGGGAGCAATTTATCAAAGAGGCGGTGTTTGTAGGCTCCTATGTTCAAGCGATGGAGACAAAATATTTTTCCAAATTAACGCCAAAGAATTTGGTTAATCAAAAATCAAAAAAATTGGCTGAGTTTAAAGCTAGATTAAGCGCTGACATCCAGAGAAATCCGGATAAAAAATTGCTACCAAAAATAAGCTACAATAGCGGTAATTCTTATCAAAAAATTGGAATAAGTGAATACAAATTATCTGACAGAGACATAGAAAAATGCTGGAAGGAAGTTGTTGGAAAATTACCAGAAAATCACCCGTGGAAAAAGGGAGGAAGACCAAGAAATAACGTCAAAAAATCATAACATTTTGCAACGCCTCCGTTTTGATTTTTCTCAAGCCAATAAAATCAACACTCAAAAATCATAACACAAAATCATAACGCTATTTTGTGCTGTTATGATTGATTGAATTGCCCTTATCGCCCTCTGCTGTCTACGATGCTCATGCATTTTGCGCTTTTGCAATTTGTCTTCGTCTATCAAACAAAAAACTTAAATCATGACAACTCAAAACATCGAGTCCTGTCCAAAATACTTTTCAGTAAAAGTGTTTTGTGAGAGGCAAAATCTTAGCGAGGGCGCGGTGCGTTCTTGGATATTTTTTGGAAGCCAAAACGGATTTGCAAAATGCATCCGCAAGGTGGGAAGAAAAATCTACATCTTGGAAGAAAGGTTCTTCGAGTGGATGGAGGGCAATAATCATGCCTAATAGCAGTCGTCAAAATGAAAAAACCTGCAATCACTCGGTCGGCAAAACTTGTGTGATTACAGGCTCTAAAAACTCGCATCTCAATAAATTCAATGGAGTAGCCATGAACATAAAATCTAGCCAATTTATTGGCAACCAAAAACCAGAAACCCAAATCGCCGATTTCAAGCTAATCAAAAACAACCAAGAAATTGTTTTTCGATTACGTGGACAAAAAGCAAAGACTCTCAAATGCTTAGTTGAGCATAAAGAGGCTGGTTGCAATGCCTTAGAAATAGCCAAAACTTTTGCGCTGAGGCTCAGTGAATACATCCGAGCTTTGCGGCGAGATGGTTTAGCTGGCGGGCATAATTTAGATATCATCACCAACAGAGAGCTTCATGTTGGCGGATGGCATGGCAAGTATGTGCTTCGCGACCAAGTTGAGTTGTTGGGGGATGGAATTGAGGGAGGTGTTGCGCATGACTAGAAAACTTCCGCAAACTCTTGATGAACACATTGCCGAAGCCGAAGAGGTGGAAAGATTGGGCGTCACCATCGATGAATTTCGCAAGCCCAAACTAATCGCCATCGGCATCAACGACTTTCTGTCAAAGAAATTGCCGCCAAGAGAGTTTATCATCCAGCCCTGCTTACCAAAGCAGGGTTTGGTGATGATTTATGCAAAAAGAGGAGTTGGTAAAACTTACTTCGCTTTGTTCTTAGCCTGCAAAATCGCCAGTGGCGCAAGTTTGTTTGGTGATAAGTGGAAGATTGGCAAGCAATGGCGAGTTCTCTACATCGATGGCGAAATGCCCGCAAATGCAATGCAAGAAAGGCTTAAAACTTTGATGGTTGATTCGGTCGAAAACAATAATCTTTCAATCATCACTCGCGATGCGCAATCCAATGGCATGATGCCAAATCTGGCAACGGATGAAGGGCAAGCGGCTTTGGAACCTCACATTGAAAATGCTGATGTCATCATTGTCGATAATCTCTCAACCCTCACCAGCCACGGCAAAGAAAACGAAGCTGCAAGTTGGGATCCAATAGCCAACTGGGCTTTGCGACTTCGCTCAATTGGAAAATCAATCATCTTCATTCACCACGCTGGTAAAAATAACGAGCAACGCGGCACGTCAAAGAAGGAGGATATTTTGGACACAGTGATAAATCTAAAACATCCATCCGACTACGACAGCAAGCAAGGCGCGAGGTTTGAAATTCATTTTGAGAAATCGCGCGGCTTTGCTGGTGAAGAGGCTGAGGCTTTTGAGGTTAGGCTTGAGTTGAATGATGACAAAGCAAACTGGCAGGTTTCTAAGATTGAAGATTTAGAGCTTGAGAGGGTGGTTAAGTTGTCGAGTGATGGCTTGAGTCAAAGAGACATCGCAAACGAGACAGGCATTAGCCTTTCTTCGGTTAATCGACTTTTGAAGAAGAGCAGAGAGGTTAAAAACTAGGGTAATTTTCTTAGTGTTTCACCGTTCCATTTCTTAGGGATCGAAACGGTGAAACATTTTTAGACGGATGGTTTTTCAAGTTTATTTAGGACCTGCTCTGTATGCCAGATGAGCTCTTGGTATGCTGCAATTAATAGAGAGAGGGTTGGCTTAGAGAGTTCGGTGTATTGTTCATAAGACCGAGGCCCTTCAATAGAAATTTGTCGAGATTTTCTGTATTTAAGGGTGTCGTCGGATAGCTCCGTTAGGCATTTTATTTTATTTTCGTATTCATTTTTCATGCTGGTTAGTGCCTTTTTACTATCAGAAAATTTCAGAATTCTTTCCAATTCTTCAACTTTAATCAGAAGTGGCCTGTTTGCAAAGGTTGAGCTAATAAAAACTACAAAGGCACCCATAGCGAAGATAAACATGGTTCCAGATATTAGGTAGGAGAGGTTTTCTCTTAAAGTTTCTTCGCCATCTCCAGTCCTGAAATAATCTGGGATCCAGAACAATAAAGATTCAATCCCTTGGAAAAGGGATACGCAGAATCCTATGGCAGCCAAGATGATAAGGCCACAGAGAATCCTTTCCTTTGGGGATTCTGGAAAGGGTCCGTGAAAAAAATCTATAATTGTGCCGCTATCTCCCTTTTTAAAAAATGATATAGTTAGAACCCAGAGCATGGATAATATTGTGCACATACAGAGCATGGCTGCTAAAATCTTTCCCAATATCATAATAAGACTCATAGTGGTTTGTAATCTTTGTTGCTAATAAGAGGCGAGGGTTGCCATTCAAGGAGTGTAATCATTATTTATTTATCAACAAATAAGCTAAGAGCTGAGAGCGTTTAATCACAAGAAGGTTTTGCGTTTGAGCGTAATTTACACAGAACTTACATTGGCTGCATCGAGAGGGGAGAAGCAAACATTACCATCGTCAACATCGAGAAAATCGCCAAAGCTTTGAAGGTTGAGATTGTACAGCTTTTTGCCTAGTTGTTAGCTAAAAAGTCGTGGCTTTGCTCAGCTTTTTAACATCACTTTTCTCTTCGCAAAACTAGGATTAGAGTTTTGAAAATTATACAATGTCGATTTGCTGATATTAACCTCAGCGCAAGCTTCTAAGTCGCTAAAACCAGCCGCAAAACAATACTCCAATTCGGAGATAGTTTTTGGAGTCATGATTGTTGGTCGGCCGATTGTTTTTCTGGATGATTTTTGTTTGTTAAGCATTGATTGATGGTTGGAAGTTGTGACCTTTGTTAATCCTCTATTTGAAAGAGCTGGTGCTAACAAAAGATGTTGTTTTGGTTTGAAAATTTAAACATTTGGAACATTCAATAAACCTAATGTTTTGGACGTGATTTAAAAAATTGAGAACCTGACAAAACCTGACATTTTGGCTAAAACAAAAACCTCACAAAACCTCATATTTAAAACCTAGCAAAACCTAACATTTTTGGAATTAGTGACCATTCCGCGCGCGCGTGTACTTGTGAAGAAACTAGCTAAAGCCTTGAATATCTAGCCTCCAGCCCTTCAATATTTTCTTTCACCGCAACAAAATATCCCATAATTTCAAGCACTTCATCTTGCGAAAATTCTCTACTTTCCATCGCCTTGCCAAACTTTTCTAAATCTCGAATGAATTGTTCGATGGATGTTTTTAAGAATAAAAATTCAACTCTGCTGCTTGCCATAGTTTGTGATAGATTTTGATTGATGGACTGTTTAAAATCTCTTTCTCTAGCATATCTAGGGAATAATATATTAACTATGATTTAGTAGATAAAGCCAGTATGTCAATCGTCAAATCAAATAAATCTCAACCTATTCAGCCAAACCAATGCAAAGCCGCCAGAGACTTGCTTGGATGGAAACAAAGCGATTTGAGTGAGAAGTCTTCAATTGGTGAATCAACCATCGCAGATTTTGAAAGAGGGGCGAGAGAGCCGGCGGTTAGAACATTGAGAGACATCAGAAATGCTTTTGAAGATGCGGGGATAAAGTTTATTAATGATGAGGCTTGGGTTGGGGTAAAACTTTCAATCAAAAATTAACCTATCAATTTTTCTGTCAAAATCGAAATAGCGGTTCAATAAATTGCGTTTATTTCTAATTGAGTCTCTAAAAAGAAATAAGGACAATAAAATTAAGCTTTATTTAATCTTTTTGAGCAAAACAGAAATAACTTTCTTGGCCCATCCAAACCCTCAAACAAATTTCAAATGATTCAGGAATCTAAAGAAAAAAGACAAACGGGCAATTATCAAAAACTTGGAGAGTTAGAGTTTTTTACACCGAATCCTTTGCCTCCGCACAATCCGCCTTTTGACTTCAATGGCGAATTGATTGATTTATATGGTAAAGCGATGCATGCACTAGGACAGCTAAATGAAATGGCTGGACGTTTGCCAAACATTGAAAGATTTATCAAGGCCTACTGCCTAAAAGAGGCCATTTTATCTTCTGCAATCGAAGGCATTCACACCACGTTAATCGATGTTTTTACGCGCGAGGTTTCGGCGGCTATTCAAGCAAAAACCAACAAACAAACTCAATTAGTTTTAAACTATAACAAAGCCCTAGATGTGGCTTTGGACATGACTCAAAAACAAAATTTTCCGATTGTTTCAAGAGTGATTCTAGAGGCTCACAAAGTTTTGATGAGCGGGGGCGATGGTGACAAAGCAAATCCGGGTCGCTATCGAAAACAACAAGTAAGAGTTGGGGGATTGACGCCACCACCAGCAAATAAGGTCGAGGAGCTAATCGCTGATTTAGAAAAGTTTATCAATAACGACAACTCTTTGCCCATTCTCATAAAGGCTGGATTGATGCATGTGCAGTTTGAAACCATTCATCCGTTTTTGGATGGCAATGGTAGAATTGGAAGGTTATTGATTGTTTTGATGTTGGTTGAAGGTGGGGTAATTAATGTGCCCATCCTTTATCCATCAACCTACTTTAAAAATCACCATGCCCAATATTATCAAAAGCTTGACGCAGTAAGAACAGAAGGGGATTTCGAAGGATGGATTGCTTATTATCTCAAGGCGATAACGGAAAGTGCAATTGATACTTATTCTAAATCAAAAGAGATTGAAAAACTTGAGAAGCAGCTAAGTGACGAAATGACTAATTCCAAGAATTTTAGCCTACCAAAAGAGCGGGCGGTTAAGACATTGTCGGTTTTATTTAAATTTCCTGTCATCAGCGTTAATGAGCTCAAGAATGAATTGGAGATTAGCTACAACGTTGCAAATTCAGTAATTCAAAAATTAGTAAAAGTTGGTGTTTTAAAATTGCACACAGAGCAGAAGAGAAACAAACTTTTCCGCTTTGATGCCTACTTAAATTTGCTCGAAAAATAACCAATTTTTGTGGGACACTGGCGGGACACTTGCCCGCAAATTTCAGCAAAAAACCAAAATAACCCCCAACAAATAAAATCATCAAAAGCCTTGATTCTATTGTTGCCATCATTTTTGATGCGTTGCCTTTTGTTTGAAAAATCAGACTTGTAAACAGTAGGTCGTCAGTTCAAATCCGACATTCGGCACCATCTCCCTCTCCTTCCCCATCTAATTTCCACCACTGCTTATGAATTTTATCCGATCATTTTTGTTTTGGTTATTCATCAATATTTGGGGCGCGGTCATTCCGATTATTTATTCTCCCGCTTTTGTTCTAAAAAATTCTAAATTGGCTGATCACGGTGCTAAAGTTTGGGCTTTTGTGGGTCTTTGGGTTTTGAAAAAACTTTGTAAAATTGAATGTGAATTTGTTGGTCTAGAAAAGTTGCCAAAAGAAGCTTTTATCATCGCTTGCAAGCATCAATCAATGTGGGAAACGATTGTGATGCATTTGGTTTTTCGTCGCCCCGTCTACGCCTTTAAAAAAGAGCTTCTGAAAATTCCATTTTATGGATGGTATTTGCGAGTGATGAGTGGAATTACCGTTGATCGCGATGGCGGCATGAGCGCCCTAAAAGATCTGATTAAACAAACCAAAAAATATTTAGCGAATAACCAAACGATCATTCTTTTTCCGCAAGGCACGCGGGTTCCTGTTGGAGCTCCTAGCAGCCAGTATCCTTATCAGGCAGGCGTCACAGCTTTGTATCTTGCTTGCGGCGCGAAAGTTGTGCCGGCGGCTTTAAATTCAGGAGTTTTTTGGCCGAAGAAGGGAATTTCAAAAAAGCCCGGAAAAATTATTTTAGAATTTTTAGATCCAATTGAACCTGGATTATCGAAGCAGGAATTTTCAGCGAAGTTGGAAGAGGTGATTGAAAAAAGAAGTGCTGAACTTTCTGTTTAAACTTATTTCTTCAAAGATTTTGCCACCTCTGGCGGCATGTATTTTTCGTCATGCTTTACTAACAATTCTTTCGAGAAAAATTCATTTTTCTTGGCATCAAATTTACCCTTTGCAACCACGCCCTGCTTTTCTCTAAATAGATCTGGCAAAATTCCAACATATTGAATTTTTAACTCTTGCGCCAGATCGGTAATTACGAATTCTGTGGTTAGCGCATCAATTTTTTTCACACTATTTTCTGCAACTAAACCGCCAACGCGGATCTGATGATTTTGCACTTTATCTAAAGTTTCAGTTTTGAACAACTCGCTGGGGGCGTAGAAAAAAACCATGTTGTCGCGAAAATTTGTAATCACAAAAAACAAGGCCAGTGCCGAAATGGCAAAGACTGATCCAACAAAAATCATCCTCTTTTTTTTACGCTGATTTTTCATTTTGCGGCAAAAAATTTAGTCACAATAAATGCTGCAAGAGCGCTTAAAACAAGGCCAGCAGCTATGTAAGCAACAATAACATAATTTGAATAGTCTGTAAGATTTTCCATAAATTTTATTTAGATTTCTAGGGGAGCTTGCAAAATAAAAGCTCGTTCTTACCGTGCACCGCTCTTCCTAGTATATGTAATTACTTAAGTGCCTGAATAGCTCAGTTGGTAGAGCAAAGGACTGAAAATCCTTGTGTCGCTGGTTCGATTCCGGCTTCAGGCACCACTTATTTTTAGTTTATTGCGATTACTGACAGATTGCGGCCGCAATCTTTTTCACCTCTATGTGCGCTTCTTCTGAAGCTAAAAAAATCCTTCTCATTTTTGTAAGTATCGACTTCTAAATTTTCGATCTTTTTTACTCCAGATTCTCTCAGTTTTTTTTCGATGTATTTTGGTAGATTAAACAAGTATTTATCTGCATGCGCGCCATTTGCGAAAAAACTTTCATTACTCGCATCTTCACTCAAAAACTCATCTAAAAATTCTTGCGAAATCTCGTAAGAATCTTGCTGAATCATTGGTCCGATTTTAGCGCTGATATTTTTAGCGCCCAATTTTTGCATGGCGTCCACAACAGATTTAATCACGCCTAGCTTGGCTCCACGCCATCCGGCATGTGCTGCTGCGACAATATTTTTTTCTTCGTCAAAAAATAAAATTGGCGCGCAATCGGCGGTAAAAAGCCCGATTACAATATTGGGTAAATTGGTTACAATAGCGTCAGCCTTGGGCAAATCTTGGTTGCCATAAATTTTTGCTGCTAAGTCAATTACCGCAACTTCGCTGCCGTGAACTTGATTTAGCAGCAAAATATTTGAGGCGGTGATGTTTTTTCTAACTAGCCCCAACTCAAGGCCAGAGCGCTCGGCAAGGGCGCGATCAATGACGCAGTCTTTGCCAAAAAAATGAAATTTTATGCTCATAATTTTTTCTTAAAAAAACGTAATTTATCCAAATATTCTTGCGGGTTTTTAACTTTAACCAAAGCATCTTTTGGTGTGAAAAACATGTCATTGAGGCGCGTCAATAAAAAGCGCATTGCAGCTCCAATTAAAGCGATTTTTAGGAAGTTTTTTTCTGCTTCAGAAAATTCTCTAACCTCTTCGTAGCCGCGCAACATCTCGGCAAATTTTTCTTTGGAGAAATTATTTTTCTCATCAAAGCACCAAGCATTTACAATGATTGCGAAGTCGTAAACTAGAGCGTCGGTGGCAGCAAAATAAAAATCAATGACACCGCTTAATTTTGAATTTTCGTCAAAAAAAACATTGTCAGGAAATAGATCGAGATGGCTAGCAGCGCTTGGCAAATTATGGCTCCACGCGCTTTCTAAAAAATTTAAATTCTCTGAAACTTCAGCGCGCAAATCTTTCTGATAATTTTCAACTTGGTCTTCAAATTTAGAAAACAAGGCTTTCCAGCCCTTAATTCCTAATTCATTGGGACGCGACATTTTAAAATCTGCAGCGGCTTGATGCAATTTTGCTAAGTTTTTTCCTACTTCAAAACAGTGATTTGGCGCGATATTATCGTAATATCCGTCGCTGCGAGTTTTCAAAGTTGCGCCACTTAAAAAAGTGACAATTACTGATTTTTTGCCATTTAGATCAACTATTGCAGAGCCAGAATTATCAAGGATCGGGCGCGGACAGCAAACACCATTTTCTGCCAAATGCAGTTTTAAATTTATGAAAAATGGCAAAGCATTTTTATCAATTCGTGACTCGAAAATGGTTAAAATAAATTTGCCCTTCTCGGTCTCCAAAATGAAATTTGAATTATCAATTCCCTCGACGATTTCTTTGAAATTAATCAATTTTCCCAATTGATAATTTTGCAAATGTTGCGCGATGTCCTGCTTACTGGTTTTTGTGTAAACTGCCATTTTTGATTATTTTTTGTCTTCGATTCCTTGCGACTTTTTCCAGCCTTCTTGCCACATGGCATTAGATTTGGTGCCTTTCGCCCACGAGCCTTCGGATTTTCTTTGGATCGATTCTACGCGTTCTTGAAATTTCTGCTGCGGCGCTTCGAGCCGAATTTGTTTAGCCAATTCGTAAGTTAGCTGGGCAATTTGTGGATTAATTTTTGTCTTAATTTGTGGATTAAAAATTTTCTCAATGAAGTTGGTGGTATTTTCAAAAAACTCCATGACCTCAAGCGTAGTAAAGTCTCCCGTTGCTTGCACATTTCGCGAAACGCTGAGCAATTCAAAATAACGAGCAAAAAGTTCAGAAATAAATTGATGTGGTGGGTAGGCCTTAAGCGCTTCAACCATAAGGCGCTTGGTTTCGGCTTTTAATGTGATGCTTTGCGGGTTGCGATCTTTCATGTCGAAGCCGATGGCTTTTCTGAAATCTTCGCCCAAATTTAAACCGCTTTCAAACTCAAGAGCGTGCGCCATTTCATGCGCCAGCAGGTTATGATTGAGATTTCTTAAAATAATTTTTGGTGCGGTTTTGCGTAAAACTTTGCCTAAAGTTTTGTCGTAAAAACTTTTTTGCTCGGTTAGAAAGCATCCCAAATTAGTGTCCCAGCCTTTGGTAATTCTAACTTCAAACTTGATGTGCTGTTGTTGCAGTTTGGTCAGAATCAAATCCAAACCATCTTTAAAAAGTTCGATGCGGTAAAGATCGGCGAAAGTTTTTACAAACTTTTCCAAATTTTCTACGCCCTCAAATTCAAGTTGGGGCGCGACAATGTTTTTGATTAGTTGGATCATTAAGAGTTAATTATTTTGTTAATCTGTTGTTCAACATTGTTGCCGAAATCATCTTTTTTCCACGACATCAAAAATAAATTTCCTGATTCCTCTGCCCATTTTTTACCGATCAATTCTTTTTCGGCGGTTTCTGAATTATCAAGGTGGGAGCCCTTGTATTCTATGATCAAGAATCTTCCGCAATTTAGCTGAGCAACAAAATCTGGGTAGAATTTGCCGCCAGAAACCGGAAGCCAAAAAGAATATTTGGGTTGGCATTCAACATTTCGCACCCAGCATTTTACATTTTTATTCTGATCAATTTTTGAGGCGCATTCGGCCTCCTCTCCGTTCATGTCTCCAGGCATTGGGTAGTAATGTTTCTCAAAAACAAACCGCCCTTGGTAGTAAAGATTTGCTGGATAGTTGGTGCTAAATGAAAAGTTAAAATCTTTCGGACTAACTGCGGCAAAAGACTTTTTGCCAAAAAGACAAGATTGGTAGCTCTTGGTAGCAGCTTCTTTTCGGTAAGAATTAATTTTTTCTCTCAAGAATTTCTCAAGAATAAATTTGTCACGAGACAACTTCGCCATGTCCAAATCATCGCGAGCAAGAAGGTTGTGAATAGATCTGCGCACAAATTCTAGTAAAAACTCTTGGCCAATATCTTTTTCTATTTGGCTTGCTTGAAGCTTTCGATCAAGCCAGCGACAAAGATCGAGCTCATTCATTTCAGTTCTAATTCCTTCGAGACTTAGCTGTTGGCTTTGCTGAAGTGGTTTGATCGCAAGTTTTTGTCCAGCTATGTCTAGCGCGTATTGCTTGGATTCATCGTTAAAAGCAAAATCACTTTTTGTGAAAGTGGTTGGATAATCAAGCAAGCCCCAGCCTCCCATGACATCAAGGCAAGTTTCAACCTCAGCTAATTCAATTTCTCCATCAAAATTAAGGCACAATTGCGGCAGGCAGAAAACTTCGCCGCGCTGCGAAGGAGATAATTCTTTTTGCCCAATTTTGTTTTTAAAATTTTCTTGCCGAGCTTTGTAGGTGTTAATTTGAGCACTCAGAGCCTCTTGATCCCTTGAGGTGGCGGCGAGGTGTTGCAATTTTTCCTCTGAAATTTTTGTGAACCCAGTGGCAAGTTTTAAGATAATCGAATTATCAGATTTTTTTTCTACAGAAACGGCCGCCAGTTCCACAATATCAAGTCCAGAAAGGTCGGGCTCTTTTTCTAAAATCACTTCAAATGGCTGCGTTGCAATTGCATCAAAAGCAGGAAGGCTTGGTTGGTAATCAACAAAATTCTGCGCTTCTAATTTTTCAAAACCCATATTTACCAAGCGTTCGCACATTTGATTAGCGGGATCTTTCCATCCTTTTGCTGTGACGTTGGCGTAAGCTTTGTTGAGATCTGGATGAGAGCGTTCTTTGGCGTAAGGCATGCGCAGAACTCGTCCCAATAATTGCTCAATTGCAGTTGAAGATTGGGTATTGGCAACCGAGCAAAGCACATAGGCAAAGGAGCAATCCCAACCTTCTTTCAAAGCCTGAACCGTGATTATAAAACGAATTTCGCAATTTGGATTAAGCAAATTAATGCCGTCGAGTTCTTTCTGGTCGCCGGTTGCAATGGCAATTTGGTTACGACTAATTCCCTCATTTTCAACGAGATATTTTTCCAAAACTTCCGTAGTCACTTCCTGATCTTTACTTTCGGCCTGAAAAAGTACGATTGGGCGAATGTAGTCTTTGTCCTTCAGCGCCAAGTCTTCTAGCTTGCGTCTTGTTTGAATTGAGGCGCTCACAGCTTCTTGCCAAGATTTATTTTCGGTCAAAATTATTGGCAGCTTAATCATTTGCTCCGCCTTTAATTCAGCCGCGGAAACCGAGCAAATAATGTTGCTGTTTGGCGCTGGAGTTGCGGTGTATTCAATCACGCAAGAAGCATTGACGCGGCGCAAAACCTCAACACTTAAATCTGTTTTTGCATTATGTGCTTCATCCACAATTACCAAAGGTCGGTGCCAATTCAGCAAATTGGCAAATGAAAATTTAATTTGGCCATTTTCGTCAAACTCCATTCCAGAAGCGCTGCTTGGAATTTTGCTAAAATGCGTCTCCAAATTTTCATCGTGATCGTAAGCTTTGCGGCCGTCAGTTTTGTCAACGCGTAGCGATGCAAAAGTTGAAATAATTACGCAGGCGCCGCCCGAAATATCTTGTGGTCTAATCGTGCGAAAATCGCCAATGTCAAAAACGCGAAACTTGCCGCCAAAAAATTTTTCTAAAACTTGGTAATTTGCATGATTTGAGTTTTTAAACGTTTCTAAAGTTTGCTCTTTAATCGTGTTGGTTGGCACCAACCAAAGCGTTAGAGGATAGTCATTTTCAAGATAATGTTTGCCGGCAAGTGCAATTGTGTGCGCTGAAAGTAAAGTTTTGCCGCCGCCAGTGGGTAGTCTTAGGCAAATGTAGGGCGTTTCTTCCAGATCTTTTAAAGGTTGAAACGGCTTAAAATATTCGCCGCGATAACGTTGAGTTTGCACTTTTTCGTAAGCCTGTTTCGCGCCTTCAAAACGACTCAACTCAAGAAAATTTCGCAAAATTTCGAGTGAGGTTTCTTGATATTTTTTCAGAGTAATCGCCATTTTAATTTCTTGGTTTCTGGATGATTAAAAATTACGAATTTACCTCGCTTTTATGTCGTAAGGGGTTTGTTTGAAGGTGATTTGATTTTCTTGCAAAAGTGAAAATGCGAGGCGGTTGGTTTCGCCGTAGATTATTTTGGGGCCGTCAAATTTGGGCAAAATTGCTAAAGTTTTTTTAGTTAAAACATTGCCACCGCTCACGTTTTTGTCTCCCAAAATTCCGTTAAAAAGCAGGTAATAAGCAACTCCATCAAAAACTCCAAGCAGTGCAGATTTTTCTTTTTGGCTCAACGAAGTTTTGGTTTCGCAAAACCAAATATGCGCCGCTAAATGTTCAAATTTTATGTTTTTATTAATGCGGCCATCTTCTTTAAAAATTGCCTCACCCAAATTATAAAAACGAAATCCGCCGCCAGAAACCCAAGCAACATCTTTGGAAATTCCGCCTTGTTCGCCATCAATCACTTTTTGCAAACGCAGCGCGCAGTGAGTTTTGGCATGTTCTCCCATTTCAATTCCAATGTAGCGACGATTCATTTTGTGTGCAACGGCAGCGGTAGTACCAGAGCCAAGGAAGGAATCGAGTACTAGGTCGCTTTCGTTGGTGGCTAAGGTTAAAATTCGGTGGAGTAATTTTTCAGATTTTGGTGTGCCAAAAACTTCGCCCAGATTTAGCTCTTTGACTTCTCTTTTAGCATCTTGGTTGTGGCCAACTTCTTGGTAGCTCCACATTGTCATTGCAGTGATGCCGTCTTTTACTTCGGATAAAAATCTTTTGATTGATGGAACGCTGGTTCCACTAGCGCCAAACCAGATTCGGTTATCTTTTAAGAATTCTTGAAACTTTTCTTCTCCAATTACCCAACTTCTTCCTTTTGGAGGAAAAACCTTTCTGCCGCTAGGTGTTTCAATCTCGTAAATATTTTTCTCAACCGCTGGCCCAACCGAAAGATCGCTAGATTTCCAAACCCCGCGCGAATCATTGTCGGGGTTTTTATAGCGATTATTGGCTTCGTCGCTTCTCGGCAATTTATTCAACTCAAAGCCATTAGAATTTTTTGCGTAAACCAAAATCGTGTCATGGCTGCGTGACAATGTTTTTTTCAAATTTATTGGCGCGTAAGATCTTTGCCAAACCACCTCATCAATAAAATTTTTGCGTCCAAAAATTTCGTCACAAATCACTTTCAAATAATGAGCTTCGTCGGCGTCAATGGAAATCCAGACGCTGCCATCTTCCACTAATAACTCACGCAACAATTCCAGCCGCGGATACATCATTTCTAGCCACTTCGTATGCTCCAAATTATCATCATAATGCTCAAAAGCGCTGCCAGTATTGTAAGGCGGATCAATGTAAATACATTTCACTTTTCCCGCAAAATAAGGCAGCAAAGCTTTGAGTGCTTCAAGGTTGTCGCCTTGAATCAACATGTTGTTAGAATCTTTATCGCCGTAAGAAAAATTTTCATCTAACTCAAGCAAGCGATAAGATGCTTGCGCGGCTTTCTTGATGCTTTGTTCGCGGTTTAACCAGTTTAGAATTGGCATTGGTGGATTTGTAAATTGGTTATTATTTTTTGAGCGGTCGGCAATAAAGCTCGAGACGGTGGCCTACTAGCTCGAAGCCATGTTCAAGGGCAACGCGGGTTTTTAATTTTTCTAATTCTTCGTTAAAAAATTCGTGAACTTCGTCAGTGGTAATGTCGATTAAGTGATCGTGATGATGATCGTCGCCCTCTAGTTTTTCGTAGCGGGCGCGGCCTTTGCCACCAAAGTCGTGCTTAGCGATTACGCCATATTCTTCGAACATTTTGACAGCGCGATAAACGGTGGCGATGCCGATTTTTTGGTTAATTTTTGAGGCGCGGCGAAATACTTCTTCAACATCTGGATGATCTTCACTTTCAGAAATTACGCGAGCAATAATACGACGATTTTCGGTAAGCTTTATCTTTTGCTCAGTGCAAAGTTTTTCGATCTGAGAAGTCATGATTTTCAAGGCTTGGAGGTTATTAATTGTTTTTTATTTTTTGGAGCCAAAACTAATTTGCTAGTTCTTTCTTGGCACCCCCAAAATCTTTGAAAAATCATGACAAAAAATCGTAAAATCATCGAAACCGCTGCTCCTTCCTTAACCTTTGATGACGTGCTTTTGAAGCCTGCATTTTCGAATATTTTACCGGCTGACGCCAACACTAAAACTAAAATTACTAAACAAATTTCGCTCAACATTCCGATTATTTCTTCAGCGATGGATACGGTTACCGAAAGCCGTTTGGCAATTGCAATGGCACAGTCTGGTGGTATTGGATGTATTCACAAAAACTTCTCAATTAAAGATCAGGCTGACGAAGTTAGAAGAGTGAAAAAATTTGAATCGGGCATGGTTTTAAATCCGGTTACCATCACGTCAGATGCCACTCTAGGCGATGCGCTGCTTTTGATGAGAAATTACGGCATTTCAGGAATTCCTGTGGTGAAATCTGGAAGCACAAAATTGATCGGCATTTTAACTAATCGCGACGTGCGTTTTGCCACCGACAAAAAGCAGCCAATCAAAGAGTTGATGACCAAAGATGGTCTGATTACTGCCAAAAATAACATCAGCAAATCTGATGCCAAAGCCTTGCTCCACAAAAACAAAATCGAACGCATCATCATCACCGATTCAAGCGGTAACTGTATTGGTTTGATGACTGGTAAAGATTTAGAAAAAACCAAACAATTTCCGCATGCTTCAAAAGATGAAGAAGGCCGCTTGCTAGTTGCGGCGGCAACAGGTGTTGGTCGCGATGGTATTAAACGCGCTGAAAGTTTGATTGAAGCCGGAGTTGATATCGTGGTAATTGACACCGCCCACGGACATTCTGCAGGCGTAATTGAAACCGTGCGCGAGCTTAAAAAAGCTTATCCAAAACAACAATTTATGGCTGGAAATATCGCAACCGCTGAGGCTGCTAAAGCTTTGGTGGACGCGGGTGCGGACGCCGTGAAAGTTGGCATCGGGCCCGGTTCAATTTGCACCACCAGAATGGTCGCAGGGGTTGGCGTGCCACAATTATCAGCTATTCTCGACGTTGTTGAATTTTGCGACAAAGCAAAAATCCCAGTTATTTCTGATGGCGGAATTAGATTTTCAGGCGATTTAGCCAAAGCAATTGCCGCTGGTGCTTCTTGCGTGATGCTTGGTGGATTGCTTGCAGGCACCGAAGAAACTCCGGGTGAAATTGTTTTATTTAAAGGCAGATCTTACAAAGTTTATCGCGGCATGGGCTCTTTGGGCGCAATGGCTCGCGGCTCGGCGGATCGTTATTTTCAAGCAGATGTTTCGGATAAATTGAAGTTAGTTCCCGAAGGCGTTGAAGGCCGCGTGGCCTACAAAGGCCCAGTTTCAGAAGTTTTGCACCAACTAATTGGCGGCTTAAAATCTTCAATGGGCTACACCGGAAACGGCACGATCGAAGAGATGAGAAAAAATTGTAACTTCGTTAGAATCACCAATTCTGGCCTTCGCGAAAGTCATCCGCATTCAATTACCATAACCTCGGAAGCTCCAAACTATTCGACTGAGAGTTAAAGCGTATTTTCGTTTTTTAAATGGTGTAATGATCGTGCTCCAATCCTTATGAATATTGTTTTGAAGACATGTTCTCGCCAAATGTAAATATACATACCTTATAAATACCTTTTTCTTTCCCGATCGGGAAATTTTCTTATTTTTTACTTGAAAAAATTACCAAAAGATTAGTTTATTTCCCGATCGGTAAATTTTTTTCTTAAAAAATGATAAAAATAAATTCAGCAAAAGATCTCGGAAGCCTTGTGCAGCAAGCTAGAAAATCGCAAAATATCACCCAGCCACAATTGGCAGCAACTTGCGGCGTGGGGGTGCGTTTCATTGTTGACTTAGAAAAAGGCAAGCCAACCTGCTCATTCGACAAAGCGCTAAAAGTAGCGCAAATGCTCAACATCAAGCTAACTACCCAATAAACACAATGGCCACCAAAAAACTCGACGTTTATTTAAACAAAATTTTTGCCGGAGTTTTTGAGCAAAACTCTAGCGGCGGCGGAGCTCTGTCTTTTACCTACGACGAAAAATATTTAAAATCTGCAAACGCCGCGCCAATCTCGGCATCTCTTCCACTTAGGAGCGAGCCTTTTGGCAACAAGCCCACAAAAAGTTTTTTTTCAGGTCTTTTGCCAGACGAAATGCAGCGCGACATTCTTGCCAAAAAATTAAAACTGTCGCCGCAAAATGTATTTGCGCTGCTTGCTGAAGTTGGTCGCGATTGCGCAGGTTCAATTGAAATTTTGCACAGAGGCAAAAAACCACCAAGCTACGACGAAGGTTCTGTTGAGCCTTTAAGTGCTGACGGGCTTTATGAAATTTTGGGCAAAATCTACACAAACCCCATGATTGCTGCGGGTGGAAGTGTTAGAATTTCTTTGGCCGGCGCTCAAAGTAAGCAGGCAGTTTTTTTTGATGAAAAAAAGAAGTCGTTGCCACAATTGGTAAAAGAAAAACCGAGCACGCACATTCTAAAGCCACCAATTCTTGGGCTTGTAGACAGCTCTGAAAATGAATTTTTTTGCATGAAAATGGCTGGCAAAGTTGGCTTAGAAGTTGCTGAGGTGTTTTTAAAAAAAATTCAAGATCGCCCATATTTGTTGGTTCGCCGCTATGATCGCACCAAACTTAAAGGCAAAACTATTCGCATTCACCAAGAAGATTTTTGCCAAGCTTTGGGGTTGCCGCCAGAGTCAAAATATCAAGGAAAAGACGGCGGGCCGGGAATTTTGGATTGCCTAAATTTAATTGAGAAAAACAGCTCATTTATTGCCCGAGACAAAACCCGCTTTTTGCAGGCGGTAATTTTCAATTATTTAATCGGCAATTCTGATGCTCACGGCAAAAACTTTTCTTTTTTGCACGAGGGCGGAAAAACGCGCCTTGCTCCACTTTACGACCTGTTGTCGGCAGAAGCTTACGAATATCTCGGAACTTCTAAAATGGAGCACAATATGGCGATGAAAATTGATAAAATTTACGATCCAGATCGCCTATATTTATTTCATTGGCACAGCATTGTTGGCGACACAGGCACCGCCAAGACTCAGCTAAATAAAGAGCTAAAATCTTTTGCCACAAAAGTGCCAAAAGCAGCTCTGGCTTTGCAAGAAAGCCTAAAAAAACAAGGAATCGAGTCAGAAATTTTCACTAAAATTCGCAATCTAATCGACAAAAGATCGCGGCGAATTTTGGGTTATTTTTAAAAAAATCACCAACCGCCAACCCATCACCCGCAATGCTTTACCGCTTTTTTTTAATTTTCTTCCTGTGTTTTTTTGATGTTGTTTTTGCTCAAGCGCCGCAAATTCAGTTAGCAAATCTTTACTCTGAAGGCATTAATCTCGAAGAATTTTTAGTCAGCGAAAAACTCGACGGAGTGCGCGGCTATTGGGATGGTGAAAAATTAATTTCGCGCCAAGGCAATTTAATTAATGCGCCGCAGTGGTTTGTAAAAAATTTTCCAAGCCAAGGCCTTGACGGTGAATTATGGATTAATCGCGGCAGTTTTGAAAAAGTTTCGCAAATCATTCGCTGCCAAAGCTGCGATGACGCCGCTTGGCGCGAAGTGCGTTTTATGATTTTTGATTTACCAAAAAGTTCAGAAGTTTTTTCTAAGCGTTATGAAGCCATGAAAATATTGGCGGCGCAGGCTGACTCAAAATATTTACAAGTAATCGATCAGTTCGAAGTTGAAGATGCTGAGGCACTTAAAAAACTGCTAAATCTTACGGTAAAAAATGGCGGCGAAGGCTTAATGCTGCATCGCAAAAATTCGCACTACGCTGCCAAAAGAACTGATGATTTATTAAAGCTAAAAACCTTCGAAGATGCTGAAGCGCAAGTAATTGCGCACATTGAAGGCAAAGGAAAAAACGCCAAAAAACTCGGCGCGCTGCTGGTTGAAAATCAAGAAAAAATCCGCTTCAAAATCGGCAGTGGCTTCAGTGAAGAACAAAGAAAAAACCCACCTAAAATCGGCGCTACAATTACCTACAAATTTTTCGGCAAAACCAAAAATGGCACTCCAAGATTCGCCAGCTTTTGGCGCGAGAGAAACGAGCAATAAAAAAGGCGGGCTCGTAAGCCCACCTCAAATTTTATGCGCCTCTTTTTAACAAGAGACACGTGTTACCAGCTTGACTGCAAATTCCCATAAGAGCAATCAATTTGACATGGATTAGTTGTTTAAAAAAGGGCGCAGTTCGCTTTTCTTCAACAGCTCATATTTCTAAGCTGCCTGTGCGGCAGCGCGCTGAACGCGCGGGAAGTAGAAGAGATGAGAGACTTTCTAAGCTGCCTGTGCGGCAGCGCGCATTCTCGAATATTTCTCAAGTCAGAAAAAGCTTTTCTAAGCTGCCTGTGCGGCAGCGCGCAAAGCGAGCGTGGGCATTCATCAATATGCAAATTTCTAAGCTGCCTGTGCGGCAGCGCGCCTATGGCTAAATCTTGGGGCAACATTCAATCTTTTCTAAGCTGCCTGTGCGGCAGCGCGCTTGATCTCGCAAACATTGGAATTGAAACGATCATTTCTAAGCTGCCTGTGCGGCAGCGCGCACAATGCCGAGAATGCAGGCGCGCAATCTTCTTTTCTAAGCTGCCTGTGCGGCAGCGCGCGAAGCTATCTCGACCCGCGCGAAGTCGTAATCTTTTCTAAGCTGCCTGTGCGGCAGCGCGCAAATGGCGCAAGTGAAATCTTGGCTTATTGTTTTTCTAAGCTGCCTGTGCGGCAGCGCGCTGCGAAAAAAAGGCTCTTTTAAAAACTACGCCTTTCTAAGCTGCCTGTGCGGCAGCGCGCCAGATTTTTTTAAACCAAACGCTTCAAGATAATTTCTAAGCTGCCTGTGCGGCAGCGCGCAAAAGACATGGCTTACCAGAGAATATCGAAAATTTCTAAGCTGCCTGTGCGGCAGCGCGCTCGCTTGCTGGCTCTCCTTCAATTGCTGCAGATTTCTAAGCTGCCTGTGCGGCAGCGCGCAGCGGAATTTACGATTAATGCATCTGATATTTTTTCTAAGCTGCCTGTGCGGCAGCGCGCGCTGAAAAAATCGCGCAGATCAAAAGTAAGTCCTTTCTAAGCTGCCTGTGCGGCAGCGCGCTTGTAATAATTCCCGCGCTGTTTCGAGGTGCTTTTCTAAGCTGCCTGTGCGGCAGCGCGCCGAAAAATAGATCGTAATCAATCCCAAAATCATTTCTAAGCTGCCTGTGCGGCAGCGCGCGCGACATGCTTATACCCGTGGAAAATGGAATTTTTCTAAGCTGCCTGTGCGGCAGCGCGCCAAAGTTTTTGCAAGTTGGACAGCGCCAAAACTTTCTAAGCTGCCTGTGCGGCAGCGCGCTTTGAAAGCGTTTTATTTCAGCGATTTTTTCGTTTCTAAGCTGCCTGTGCGGCAGCGCGCCATTTTTTAGCGTTTCCGCCACTTTTTTTATTTTTCTAAGCTGCCTGTGCGGCAGCGCGCAAGAATTTGACAACTTACCAAGAAACGAGCTTTTTCTAAGCTGCCTGTGCGGCAGCGCGCTGCTAAACAGAGAATCAAACGAATCTATAAACTTTCTAAGCTGCCTGTGCGGCAGCGCGCTGAACTGAGATGTTGAACCATTCGAAAATGTATTTCTAAGCTGCCTGTGCGGCAGCGCGCGAATTAATCCGCTCGATGTTTTAGATAGCAAATTTCTAAGCTGCCTGTGCGGCAGCGCGCGATCAGCAGAATTTTGGGACTTAGCAGAACTGTTTCTAAGCTGCCTGTGCGGCAGCGCGCAAATCAAGAACGTTCATTTCTGCTAAGTTAGATTTCTAAGCTGCCTGTGCGGCAGCGCGCGCTAGTGACATGTTGTTAAATGGTTTAGTTATTTTCTAAGCTGCCTGTGCGGCAGCGCGCTTTGCGAATTTCATCATAAAGTTGGTGGAGTTTTTCTAAGCTGCCTGTGCGGCAGCGCGCTAACTTTTTTAAACGTTGCATCAGCTATTTGTTTTCTAAGCTGCCTGTGCGGCAGCGCGCTTGTTTCGTCTTCTTTGTCTTTAAAAGATACGTTTCTAAGCTGCCTGTGCGGCAGCGCGCATTCAGTTTTAATTGATTGCACAACTTCGCAATTTCTAAGCTGCCTGTGCGGCAGCGCGCGTGATTTAAAGTTTCGCTTTCTTCGTCTTTGTTTTCTAAGCTGCCTGTGCGGCAGCGCGCCCAGTGGGCTTATTGCTATCAAGTTCTTGTTTTTTCTAAGCTGCCTGTGCGGCAGCGCGCTTTTCTCTTTCTCAAATAGATTTAAAAGAATTTTTCTAAGCTGCCTGTGCGGCAGCGCGCTATCGCTATTCGTTGAAAAGGTGGAAGTCACATTTCTAAGCTGCCTGTGCGGCAGCGCGCAAAATTACGCCGGACTCAAAGTTTCTGCGACTTTTCTAAGCTGCCTGTGCGGCAGCGCGCCGGCGGGCATGTTGAAATAGATTCCCTCTGCTTTTCTAAGCTGCCTGTGCGGCAGCGCGCAAATTTTAAATTACAAAGCTATTGATCGCGTTTTTCTAAGCTGCCTGTGCGGCAGCGCGCGTCCGCAAAATGATTGTCGAATTTCTGATCTATTTCTAAGCTGCCTGTGCGGCAGCGCGCCAAGGTGAAAATGTTTCAGTATTCGAAGATATTTTCTAAGCTGCCTGTGCGGCAGCGCGCGTTTCTTCCACTTATCCGCGCGAGTCATGCGCTTTCTAAGCTGCCTGTGCGGCAGCGCGCATTTAGATAGTCACAATCAGTTGGTCGTTAACTTTCTAAGCTGCCTGTGCGGCAGCGCGCTTAATGAAAATTTAAACTAATAACCAACCCGCTTTCTAAGCTGCCTGTGCGGCAGCGCGCAAGGGGAAAAAATGAAAACTCTAATTCAAATGTTTCTAAGCTGCCTGTGCGGCAGCGCGCTCAATTACTAATCCGATTTTAGAAAAAAGTAATTTCTAAGCTGCCTGTGCGGCAGCGCGCAGTATTGCAGATTTGGTGAGGGTTGCGACTTTTTTCTAAGCTGCCTGTGCGGCAGCGCGCCGCTGACAAGCTTTCTTTCTTTCATTGTCAGATTTCTAAGCTGCCTGTGCGGCAGCGCGCAGCCGCCCGTCCCGCATTTCTTCGACTTCGCGTTTCTAAGCTGCCTGTGCGGCAGCGCGCGGAATTTGGAAGGGGTTTTGTATTTTCAAGCATTTCTAAGCTGCCTGTGCGGCAGCGCGCCAAGAAATTTTACGTGAACTCTTGCAAGAGAATTTCTAAGCTGCCTGTGCGGCAGCGCGCTCAATAATTTTTCCCAAAATTTTGGATCAGAATTTCTAAGCTGCCTGTGCGGCAGCGCGCTTCGGAAATATCGTGACAAGATTAAAATTTGATTTCTAAGCTGCCTGTGCGGCAGCGCGCACCAACTGATTGTGACTATCTAAATTGTAACCTTTCTAAGCTGCCTGTGCGGCAGCGCGCCGCTCTGGAGAGTTAGATCAGTAATTCAGCAATTTCTAAGCTGCCTGTGCGGCAGCGCGCGCAAATCACGAGCGATTTCTAAATATTTTTCTTTTCTAAGCTGCCTGTGCGGCAGCGCGCCGAAAACTACGCCAGACGTGAAAACTTTGATTTTTCTAAGCTGCCTGTGCGGCAGCGCGCTTTTAGCAAAAACAGAAGTATCAAAACATTTTTTTCTAAGCTGCCTGTGCGGCAGCGCGCTTCAGAAGTGCCGAATTTAATCAAAATTTCTTTTTCTAAGCTGCCTGTGCGGCAGCGCGCGGTTTCCAAGTTTTAATCAACTCAGCGAGGAATTTCTAAGCTGCCTGTGCGGCAGCGCGCGAAATTCGATCGCTTTAGTTTACACAAACATTTTTCTAAGCTGCCTGTGCGGCAGCGCGCTTTTCTCTTTCTCAAATAAATTCAAAAGAATCTTTCTAAGCTGCCTGTGCGGCAGCGCGCACCGAGTAAAGCTGCAACTGGACGTGAAAACATTTCTAAGCTGCCTGTGCGGCAGCGCGCTTGTCAAAATATTTGACGAATTGATAAAAGCGTTTCTAAGCTGCCTGTGCGGCAGCGCGCTGTTATACTCGGTTTCCATTGGCTCAAATAGATTTCTAAGCTGCCTGTGCGGCAGCGCGCCGTTCAAGCAATGAGGGAAAGGCTTGGATTAATTTCTAAGCTGCCTGTGCGGCAGCGCGCTCATCAGTCTCAAAAACGAAAAAACCATCAATTTTCTAAGCTGCCTGTGCGGCAGCGCGCCAACTTGCGCCGCTGGAATTGTTGTAGTTAACTTTCTAAGCTGCCTGTGCGGCAGCGCGCACTTACAAAACTTAACTATCTCCCCAGAGTTTTTTCTAAGCTGCCTGTGCGGCAGCGCGCCTTCATTCGAAGATAGATTCTTTGCACTATTTTTTCTAAGCTGCCTGTGCGGCAGCGCGCCGAAAAGATCGCAAAAGAAAATAACCGCGTCATTTCTAAGCTGCCTGTGCGGCAGCGCGCTCGCTTTACCGCCTAGGATTGAATTTTGAGCCTTTCTAAGCTGCCTGTGCGGCAGCGCGCGCCGCGAAAGAAGATTTGCAGTCAATACTTGCTTTCTAAGCTGCCTGTGCGGCAGCGCGCGCCGCGAAAGAAGATTTGCAGTCAATACTTGCTTTCTAAGCTGCCTGTGCGGCAGCGCGCTTGATCAGCGAAAAAAAGAGATTTACAGCAGATTTCTAA
The DNA here is from genome assembly GCA_947442475.1 of Rickettsiales bacterium. Taxonomy (GTDB): domain Bacteria; phylum Pseudomonadota; class Alphaproteobacteria; order Rickettsiales; family UBA1997; genus UBA2645. Next base: position 24,215 of record CANEVP010000003.1, on the reverse strand, counting down.
GCTGCCTGTGCGGCAGCGCGCTTAATATTTTCGTTGGCTGTCCGAATATAATCTTTCTAAGCTGCCTGTGCGGCAGCGCGCATTTCTTCTTTGCCAAGTCCTGCTTTTTCAAATTTCTAAGCTGCCTGTGCGGCAGCGCGCTTCAACAATTCTTGATGCAAGAGAAGACAGCGTTTCTAAGCTGCCTGTGCGGCAGCGCGCGGTTTCCAAGTTTTAATCAACTCAGCGAGAAATTTCTAAGCTGCCTGTGCGGCAGCGCGCCTGGGCTGGGCTTGGTTGCGTCTGCTGTTTTTGTTTCTAAGCTGCCTGTGCGGCAGCGCGCTCAGGCGCGGCACTCGCAAATCTTGATTTTCATTTCTAAGCTGCCTGTGCGGCAGCGCGCAACTGCCAAATCAAATCTGGGTGCCAAACTCTTTTCTAAGCTGCCTGTGCGGCAGCGCGCTCAAAATGAAACACGCCAGATCGTCAAGAAAATTTCTAAGCTGCCTGTGCGGCAGCGCGCGTTTATCAAAGAATGATGACCTAGTTATTAACTTTCTAAGCTGCCTGTGCGGCAGCGCGCTGCGTTAAAAAAGCGATGTGGAATTTGCAGATTTTCTAAGCTGCCTGTGCGGCAGCGCGCCAGAAACCTTTGAATTGATTGATCCGAGAACTTTTCTAAGCTGCCTGTGCGGCAGCGCGCGCTCTTGTTGCTATTTCGTCAGCCGTCATCAATTTCTAAGCTGCCTGTGCGGCAGCGCGCTGTCGGCGCCATGATTTTTGAAGATCAGTATTTTTCTAAGCTGCCTGTGCGGCAGCGCGCTGTAAATCAGGGTGGCAAGTTGCTAATTTTGCTTTCTAAGCTGCCTGTGCGGCAGCGCGCCTGACCTGAAAAACTTGCTAAGCTAGTTGGGTGAAGATTTGAGGGGGTTTTTTATTTAAATGACCATTGTTTTTTTGGATAGTTGCAGATGCTTGATTTTATTGGCTTCGTGGAATTGGTGAAAAATTTGGGTTAAAATTCGGGTAGTGAAGAAAATCCGCTTAAGCCGTAGGTGCTAAATTTTTGGTAACTTGGCTCAGTGGCTGCGGTTTTTTTAATCCACAGACAAAAATCATTTTCGCTGCTAAGGCTTTTTAGCTTTATGAATGGCTCTTTGACGGCTTTTTCTTTGTTGTAATTATTGATTCGCTGTTGCCTTGCACTCAACTTTTTTTGCGCTGCGGCAATTTTTTCTGGTTCTGATTGCGGATCGTTAATAATGCTTTTCCAGCCTTCCTCCCTTTTTTGGTGCCTGCGCATCAGCCGCTCTTTGTTAACTTTTGGCTGATGGCGATTGTAGGTGACATATCCGCTGATTTTTTGTGGAACTTCGCGAATGGCTGAAATGTGGATGTAGTCAGTCAAACGCGAAAGCCATTTTTGAATATCGAGTTTTTGCAACTCGGGCTCGCTTTGGGCAAAGAGTCGCAGTTTTGAGCCAATCACGCCAAATTTTTCGCCCATGAAATATTCGGGAAAAGAAATTCCAACTGGCGATTTTTTTTGCTCGTCTTGGATGGAGACCAAGGCTAAGTGGATTTGGGTGAAGAGTTTAGACCAGATGAAATGTTCACCAATTTCAGGATTTGGTATGACTGTGATTTCGTGGTAAAATTTCATGGTTTACTCCTCTTTTCCACTTTTGCCAAATACGCCGCCACGGACCAAAACAGCCATTACGTAATGCTCTTCGTTTTCGTTGGCTAATTTTTCACCAAGAGCGAAGCGGTCGAATAAAGTGAAAAAGTCAGATTTATCTCTTGGGTTGCGGAAGGCTTTACCTAAATTTGTTACGGCTCCGTAGGGCTCAGCTGCTATTGGAGAATTTCCATTTTCGCTAAATTCTTGATACCAAGTGTCGATTGTGCGCAAAGCATTGCCGATTTTTTGCGAGTGCATTGCGGCAACATTATTTACATGATATAAAATTTTACTCTTGTCTCCTTTGCCTTTGTCTAAAACTAACTCTTCGCTTGGATAAACTTCTTGGGCTTTGCCAACTAAAGCGTAAGCATTAATATCAAGTAAAAGATATTCTGTTTTTCCGCTTAATGCATTCGCAATTTTTTCTGCTAAAATTTGTAGTTTTGAATCAGAGGAATCGAATTGATTTATTGAGAATTTTTTAGCATCAAAAACTAAAGTTTCGTCATTGCCAATTTTTACTACAACTTCAATTTTTTCAGCACCAACACGATTGCGCCACAAGAAACGAGCATTGGCGATGTTGGTGGCGTAGCGTTGAGCCAATTCTTTGAAACCAGTTCTTTCAACATATTCTTGGGCAACTTTTGGGTAAGATTCGTTGAAAATTTTGCCGTTGCTTGCTGATGGTTTTTCAATTCCGCCTAAAACTTTAAGAGTGAATTTAACGCAAAGAGTGTCTTGATTTTCGCCAAGAGCGCAGGAGTCAACAGTTTGTGGATTTGGATCCGCTATATCCATATTCAATTTTAATAAATCCTTATCCGTAACTTTCTTTAATCTGTGAGATACAGTTCCGCGCACTGATTTTACATTTAATTTTAATGCATCTCCTTTTTTAGAGTTTTTCTCTTCCCAGTTAGTTCCGTATAAATAGCCATCCGATGGCACTAATTTTTTTTCAAAAGCCAGAACGGTTGCGTCATTTTTTTTAGTCATAATTTTTCCTATTTAGTTAAGTTTAAGTTGGTTTGGCAAAGGTATAAATCTTGTTCAACATGATATTGCCAGAGCATGTCGTCTAAATTTTTAATTCGGTGAGCCATTACAAATTCACCCAATGTCACAACACTTTCGGCGAAGCGGTGTGGGGTTTTTGAATCGCGTTGGTTTTTAGCAAAGCCAATTTCTGAAATTGCTTGAAAGCCTGTGGCAATTGGAACTAGCCAGCCAGCTTCTTTTTTTGAAGAATTCCAGCTTACTTCATCTTGGTCGTTTTTGGTGGAGCGGTGCATAATTTTTAGGTGATCGAGCAAAGCTTCTAAAGCGTCTTTGCCGTCTTCCATCGATTTTTTTATTAAATCGCGGCGCTCAATTATTACGAAGCCAAGCATCAACTTTCTTAAAATTTTTTTTATCGAAGCTTCGTCATCTTCATCAGCATTTTCTGTTTTAACTGGCTTAAACGATAAAACATCACCGCCAGCAAATTTCATTTTTTGTAATTGCTGCTCAATAAAATTTTTGAATTTTTCCAAATTATCTGGATTAAGGCCTTGATATTCTACAAGCAAGGAAACTTCTAAATGGCAACGCGCTTCTTCAATGAAAGCTGGTCGGCTGCCGTCTTTGTTAAGCGGATTGGCGGTTGCGATAATTGAAGAAACATAATCGCCACGACCTTTGTAAGTTTGTAAATTCAGATCATGGCAAGAAATTGCCACTCCCAGCAATTTCACTTCGGCAAAACCATTTTCATCAAGCTTTCTTTGCAAAGCGTGAACCGCGCCAAGCCAAGCTGTCATTGCCGGAAAGCCAATTGTGTAGGGGCTGCTCATGGCATTGGCATTGTGAATTTTTAGGTGCGGAATTAGTAAAAATCTTCTCATTTTGGCTGCTCCTTAGTTTTTTTATGCTCAATCAAACAATCTTTTGAAGGATAAAGATTGATGGCTTCTTTGATGATTTTTTTGATGTGCTCAAATTCGGCTGGTCCCATTTTTTCGCAGGTGTCCTTGAATAAATATTCGTAAGTGCGAATGACCCATCTGGTGAAATCGGCCAGAATTTCTTCAAGCCAATTTTCGTCTTGTTCTCTTTGCTCGAGATTTATGTCATCAAGCCAAATGCGCTGTGCTAAAGGAAGAGACTGATAATTTTCTTTATTTGACCAACCCGCTTCGAAATCTCTTATTTTAAAAACCGTCTCCAAAACTTGATCGGCAATGTAAGTTAAAGTTTTGCTGATTTGATCGCGAATATCGGCGTTGTTTCTTTTGTTTTGAATGAGGCGATCAAGAAATTCAAAATTGGTGCGGAAAGATTTTGCCCATAAACTATTTTCAAAAAAATCGCGAGTTGGTAGGCGAACTTCTCGTTTTTTGATTTCTGGGGGAAGGCTTGGGAGTAAATAGAATTTACCATTTTTTTTGCTGTTTAACAAACTAATATTTAACGGCTTTGCTCCACCATAACCTATAACTGTCAAACCAAATATGTCATCGTATTCAGTCTCGTGTAATTCATTTTTTCGGTAAAATTCTTTTGCTTCGTTAATTTTTCCAGAAGAACGGATTTCTTCAATTTTATCTTTAACTCTGACAAGTAAGCCAGACGGGGTAAGAATTGAAAGTAAGTGGTAGTTGTATTCAGCTTCTTTTACAGGAAAATAAATTTGCTTAACCAAGCGATCAGTTTTTTTGGAATTGTTAGATTGTTTAATCGATAACAGAGATTGTTTTAACTCTTCGTAATTTAGGTTCGGGAAGGAAAATGTTTTTTTTGCTTCAGAGCTATCACTTTCCAAATGATCTAGAATTGTTTTTCCGTCATCAGTTTTTAAAGTAAGAAATTTAGAAATATTTAAAGCCTCTGCAGTTCCAGAAAAGTCTAGTTCGTAATCAACATTTCCGCTGCGCAAGTAACCGTCATTTGTTTTATTGTTTTTAGCAATTACTGGAGAGGTTTTAGCGTCAGGGTGACTGAATTTGCTTGGATGACTAGACATTGTAAGCCAAGAGATTTTTTTAGTAGCATCAAGCAACCAAACCGACAAAGAAAACTGCTCTTCTAGCTCATCCAAGATTTTTTGTTTTTCATCTTCAGCAAGATCAGGTTTTACCTTTTCTTTAATTTTAGCGTTTTTTCGCTCGAGTAAAAATTCTTCGATTATTTTTTTCATAAGTCTTTGGTTGACATTTTTTGGTTATGGTTTTTCATGAACGTACAAATTCCCATCAGGGACAAACAGCCTCTCAGAAATGAGAGGCTGGATAATCTCCCAGCACAATCTTACTAAGTAAGATTCTTATCTCTTTGAACTGTTCCGCCGACAATTTCCCTTTTATTCTAGTCAGTCTTTTACTTTCCCAAACTCTTGCCTGAGACAACATCACGCTCTGCTCTTTATCTTTGAAATGAATTTTATGATAGAACTTGTGATATTCTTTAATTTTACTGGTTAAAGGAATTCCCAAAAAAATATGTCGGTTGAACTTTCTGACCACTAAAACTGGCCGACTAAAAAGTTCGCTTTTACCATTTTCTTCATGCCCAACATTTAAACCTATACTGCACCACCAAATTTCACGCTCTTCAAAACTTGGTGATTTAGGCTGAATATTTAACTTTTTCTTTAGATCGTTCCATTGATCAAGATTTTGTTCCATGGGTTTTGTGGTGTTTGTTGTTGATTAGAAAATGCAAATTTTAGAAATATTATTTCCACATTCCTAACTGGTCGCTGTAAGAATACTTGCCTTGTGGTCCAATATTTATCTCTCCGTATTTTTTTGATTTTTTATTCATCAAATCTTCTTTGTTTAAATTGCCACCATCTTCATCAACATATTTTTCTAAAAGCTCTGAGTAATTTCTTTCTAGCCATAATTTTTTAGAAAGCTCTTCTGAAATTTTAGGCAGTTTTTTGATGTCGTGAATTAGCTCGCGATTAATAAATTCGCCGCTTTCGGTCTTTTCACAAAATTCTAATTTTCCTTCCTTCCAAACCAAAAATAATTTTGTTTCGGGCGCGCTTTCTCTGAAGCGATTTAGCTGTTGGGGCAAAGCGGTTAGCCACCAGCTTTCAGTTAGCCAAGCTTGTAAATTTTTTGGCCCAGTTTTGTTGTAACTAGTTAAAACATTTTGCATGGCTTGATGCTCAAGATCAGACAAATTTTCTTTCGGATTAAGATTTTTTGGCTGGGTGATTCTTGGAATGGCGTTGATGCTTTTTTCTAAAATTGTTTCGTCAATCAATTTGCAAAGATTGTGGTGATTTAGCTTTAGCGAGTTGCTTGTTTCATATCCCGGGCGGCAAAATGCTGGTGTTTCAGCTTTTCCATTTTGTCTCAAAGCTCGCAAATTATATTGCATCACCGCCACATTTGGCTCATCTATTTCAACTTTGCGATGACGGCGCACGCGCCCAGAAAGTTGAATGATTGAGCGATAAGAAGATGGTTCAACAATTGCCCAATCAAAATCATGATCGCGACCAACTTCTTCAACTGGCGTTGCCACCAAAATAAACATCACATTTTTTGCAGTTGTTGAATCAATGTGCGCTCGAATAATTTTATTTTTAAGAGCTTGAGGAATTTCTTCTGGTTTTTCTTTGCGCTTCAAAACTTTATCTAAATGTTTTTCTTGCTCGTGGCGTAGCAACAAAACTTGCCGACTGTGGTAAGCCATAATTTTTGGCGCAAAATTTTCTTCCCAAGGCGCTTCCAATAAATAACGAGCTAGCTCAACACATGGCGGAATATTCGCGGTGCGAATTACTCCAAACGAAACCAGCTTTCCAGTTGTCGCATCAACAATATTGTGCTGCTGGTGAAGTTTGACGGCGGTTTGTCTTATTTTTTCGAAATATTTTTTTTGCTGATCGGTTTTGTCAGATAACAATTCATCAACTTTAACAATAAATCCTTTGCGCCTTGCTGGCTGTTTCTCAAGATTTGCAATGCGTTTGGCGATAAATTTTTGATGGAAATTTTTGTATGAATCGCAAGCAGCCAAAGATTCGTTTTTATCAATCAACTCAACTTCTGAATTAAACTCATCAATCCAAGCGCAAGCAATGTTTTGATTGGCTTGCTTGAAGTTAGCGTGAATTTTCCAGCCTTCTTGATAAGTGTTAAAAAATCCTTCAGCTAGGCTTGGCGGAATAGTTGCAGAAGAAATCATAACTTTGCGCCCCAGCATTGCAGCTAAATGAATTAGGCGACCAATTGCGATCAAATCTTTTTCGTTAAAATCGTCAATTTCATCAATCACTAAATCAGAAGAAAGCAGTCTTAAACATGGCAAAATATATTTTCCGCCACGCGTGGTTTCAGTTGCCGACATTATGTGATCAATGGTGCAAGCCAAAACTGGTTTGTATAAAAATGCCTTAAGTTTGCTGGCGCTATTTTTAGGAATTACGGCGTCAAGAAAATCAGCGGTTGGCGCGTCTGAATAATCTAAATCTTCTGACATCAATTCTTCCAAAGATTCTGATCCAACTTCTTCAAAAGTTATTTCTTCTTTCTCTTCTTTTTTTGCTTTCTCGTGAAGTTCTTTAATTGCCAAAGATCCAATCAGAACCGCTAGCTCATCTTTTCCTAAGCCAATTTTCTCGCGATATTCATCACCAGTTTGCAAAGTTAAAGTTCGAAGACCTAAAGCTAAAATAAATCGTAAACTTTCTAAATCCTCCGACAAAGCCCGCATAACTTTGGCGTTGGCGATTGTTTTGCCGCAGCCAGTGCTGGCGATATTTACCACAAAATATCCGCAATCTTTGTGATTGGAATTTTGCTTTTTAAATTCATCTATTTTGGCAACCGCTTTATCTTGCCACTCAAAACCTTTGGGGCTTTTTTGTTTTAGCGATTTTATGTCGTAAGCAAAATCCATTTCAGTTGCAAATCTTGACAGGCTTTGACTGATTTTTAGGCCATATTCGCTAACCTTAACCAAATGTTCATCGAGCTTCTGCTTTGTTTTGCCGGTTTTTTTGTCGGTATTGGCAAATAAATTTATGTTCCATTTTTCTGTTTTGTCGGCATCACAAGAGGAATAAAAATGATCGCCCAACATCAAGCAAAGTCGGGCGTGGTGAAGCAATAATCGATAAGAGCCATTCTCAATTAATTGCTGAATTTGGGCTTGAGATTCAAGCAATCGCTTTGACCATTTTTTTATTTGTTTAAGCCATTGTTGTGATTGAGTCAGCAAACCTTCTGGAAATTCAAAACACTTTTTCAGACTTTGCTCGTCACTTTGGTTTTGATAGCCCCAATTCGCTTTAACGCTTTTAAGCATCTCTGAAATTGTTGACCTTTTGCAGTCCGAATATTGATCTTTATCATAAAGAAACGGCAAGCGGTGATGCGTAACAACTAGCCAAGCAACTAACTGAGCAATTGGCGGTAAATTATCTAGCGGATTTGCGATATTTTTGCTGACTAAATTTTTTAGTTTTTTTTCGTCAAAAATTCCCTCACTTAGCAACTTAAGCCAAGCTTCATCGCTATTTCCGGCTTCCTGTATCAAAGCATTTAACAACAAACATGAAATCCATTCATGCCTTAGCGGATCACCAATATTTTTTGTTTTTTTGCGAGTTAGTTTTTCTTGAAAAAGCTCTGTAGCTTTCCCCCAGTCGTGAAGCAAAGCCGAAACTGCAACCAAAGCCTCAATCGCTGGCAAATAATGCCGATCATTTTCCGATTCTTTTTTTATCAAATTTTTCTCTGTTTTTAAATTGTGATTTCTTCAACATAAGCCAAACCTTTTTTTCCAAGGTAAAAGCTGGATACACCTGCGGCTTCAATCATTTCTTCAAGCTGTTTTGCTTTATCTTTTGGGATGTCGATTTGTATTTCTAGGGTTCCGCTGGATTTGGTTAAAAGTGAACTAACTTCGCCTTCGCCTTTGAGTCTTTTTTTTAGTAAATATGGATTTCCCCAAACTATTTTTTTGTTACCTGTTGTAAATCGATCCATGAAGTCTTTCATGGTGAAAGAGCCGCTCTTAGCTACGCCGCTAATCAACCCATTTTTTGTTAGCGAGCTTGATAAATCGAATTTTTGACTAAGACGAAAAACCCGGAGATAAAGAGCTGAACAATATAGTGCCAATGGCCTGATCTTATCTTTGTCATCAAAGTATTTAATATCAGAATACCTGTTTTGTAATTCTGATATTGCTCTCTTGTTTTCCTCAGAAGTTTCCAAAACTTTTAAATCTCCTAGTTTTTCAAAACGACTTACAATGCTTAATGGGTCAAATTCTAAATCTGTGTTTATAGAAAAATTCTGGTCATTGATAAAATTGCACAACTCATGAAATTCTAGGAACAAAACTCCCCAAAGGCTTTTTGAATAATCCGAGTTAAAAATCGGATCACTTCCTTTTATCATGCCCGAAAAAGAGTTTTGGTCTGTGCTACCTGTGATATTACGAATGTAAACCATCTCACTAGAATTTTGTTCGGTGTTTTTAAATTTTACTTTCACCTCGTTATCAATTTCTGAGAAATAGTAATTTTTATCATTTCTGGCTTGGTATAACTTTCTTTGATCGCCAATGAGGCGGTTAATAATTCCCATGATAGTATTATGGCTAACACCTCGCGAGATAAAGTTTTCGTGATTTCCCGTTTCTTTATTTGGCTTCTTTAATTGCGTTATTGACCCGATGAAACCTCTTCCACCTTTTGGAATAGCCTCATTATTAGAGCCATCCAAAAAGGAATTTCGCCACGAGGCTTCGTATTTTATTGTGATTAGCATTTTGCGATCCTCCTATTTTGCATAGAAGTAAGAGGCGTAACTAGTTTTTGGTTCTGATGCGATCGAGTTTTTATCTCGTTTGATTCGCATCATTTTGTTGCTGTCATTGTAATCAACTTCAACACCATCAACATACATATAACCTTTGGCTTGTTTTATGCCTAAATCTTGGATCATACGAAGTGTTTCTTTTACCAAAATATCGACAGCTTCATTATCTAGCAAAACTCCAACTTCACCTTCTTCAAAAATTGTTCCGCTTCTAACATAATTTTGGTGGAAAATTGCTTTAGGATTGCGAGATGGATCTAAACTTTTGATGAATTTTTCAATTTCATCAGCAACTTTTTCGCCTTCGCTGTCTTTGATCACCATCGCTGCTCGATCAAATTTTTTATCCAAAGAAATAAACTGAAGTTGTTCAATGCTGATTGAACCATGAGCTTCGTATTTAGTTTCACCAAAAGTAGTTTTTGAGAAGATAGAGTTTTCACCTCGCTTGTAATCTTTTTTGCCGTCAGATCCGATAATTTCTTCGCTAGAGCTAGAAGAGGAAAGTTGTTCGAAATTTCCATTTCCTAGCTGATCTACAAAATCTTCTAACAGCAAAGGACTAGTGCGTTTGCACTGACTTGATGGAACTACATAACCTCTTATTAGGCCAGTAATTGAAGTTAAAACGTTCAATAAATTTTTATCTTTTGCGTAGTGAAGATCAAAGGATTGATCTTTGAATAAGTGGTGACGGATACAGTTTTGACTGATATAGAGAGGGGTTTCTTTGAAGTTTATATCTGTTGCCTGTTTTTTATATTTATAGCCAGTTTCTTCTTTCACCTTTCCAGTCAGGTTGGTGTATCCTCTCAATTTTGGTAAGGTATGATTATCAACTGTTTTACCATCATCTCCAGTTAGAGTAGTAGGACCATTCCAATTAACGACTCCATAACCTTTAGCCGTTACTTTAAAATCGACACTTTTGATACCTGTTACTTTTTGCATAATTACTCCTCGTTTGAATTTAATTGTTTAATAGAAATTGCGCCGATTGGCTGTTTATCGCATACGGCATAATAAATTGGCTCATCATGTTGTACGCCATTTGATCTATTTAAGTCAGAAACTTTATAACTTAAATAAAGTGGAAATTCTGGATCTCGAGCAAAGTTTTTCAAAATTTCTTGTCGGATAATCATCTTATTTGCTGGAACTCCTTTAATAACTGAATTTGGATTCATAGTTACATCTTTTTTTGCTATGCTTTCAAGCAAACCAAGATTTCTTATTTTTTCCAAACTTTCCGTTAAATTATCGACCTCATCTCTCTCATTAATTGGCATTTCGTAAGCGTAGTGATCTTCGAATTTTGGATTGCTAGAATCGGTTAAATTGCAAACCGCCATTTGCACAAAATAATTATCACCTCGCAGCGAATTCTTTCTGATTTTGGCTCGTCCCTCTTTTTTGTTTGAAAAAATTTTGATCGGATCCATTACTTTTTTGTTAATCAGCTGAACGCTTTCTTGTAGTGATTTTAGCAAATCTGAACTGATTAATTTTTTTGCCTCATCAAGTTCATAAAATTTCTTATAAAGATCATAAATCTTTGGCAGAGTTGTTGGCTTGTCATCTAAGGAAGAATTTAAAAACTGATACCATGCTTTGGCTGACATTCTTGAATTTAACGAATTCAAAAACTTAGCACTTTTGCCAACGCATTTTCCATTTTTCACATCTTCTGTAATTGCGATTGTGAGAACATTTATTTTATCGCGATTCTTTCCAAAGCGATCAAGCCTGCCAAGTCTTTGTAAAATATTTTCTGCTGCGTCCATCTCACTAATCATATTGTCGCAACTGATGTTTAGAGATGCTTGAACTATTGGTCCGCTGCGCAAAATATCAAATTGATTAGTGCCATTTTTACGAAATGATTCAAACACATCATTAAATAGTTTTTCCTTGTCGCTTTTTGTAAATTTTGAATGAAGCAGAATCGATTTTTCTTGTTGATTTGAGATAAAACTTTTTTGCGCTGTAAGAGCGGTGTTGCTTATAACAAAAGTGCTGGAGCTTTGTTTTTGATAAAGAGGATTGGTTTCATCAAACTTTGATTCGTCAAAAGTTTTGAACTCAATTTTGTATAAACTTTCGTTGAATGAAGGCATTTCGACAATTTTGTCTCTTCTAATTTTTAGAACCTCTTCAAGATAAAAATAATGCGGAGTTGCTGACACCAAAAGCGCATTTGCTAAAGATCCTTGCTGTTTCTTGGCTTCAATAAGTTCAGCAAAAAGCAGATTGAAAGCTGGCATGTTGATATATTCGTGAAACTCATCAAAAACCACATGAGCGCTTAGATAATCAACTAGAGTGTCAGCTTTAGTGTGAGAGATGATACTATTAAATATTTGATCTATTGTGGTGATGACAATGTCTCCGCCAAAATAATTTTTCTCAGAAGTTTGGTTTTTCCATTTATTGGTAAACTTGAACTCTCCTGTGTAGATCTCAATTTGTGTGTCTGGCAAATATTCCTTGGTTAAATCTTCAAATAGCCCTTGGCAGATTTGAACTCGCGGACAAATCCAAATTAACTGCTGAACATTTTTTAATTTCGCCCATTCAAGGGCAATTTTAGTTTTACCACATCCAGCAGGACCAGAAAGAACAGCAACTCCCGAGACTTCTGCTAACTGATTTGCAATTTCTTGCTGTTTATTGGTGCGGTCACTTTTTGGGAAATTTTTAAGACAAGTTTCGATATCAGATTTCAGATTTGATTCTAGTGATAATAAATCACTTGAGAGACTTTCTAATTTATTATTTTTGATGTGATCTTCCAATTCTTCTGCCGTTAGAGATGAAATTTTTCGATCAGCAGCAATAACGCAGGAACGCATTAGATTGTTGTTAGCGTTAGATGAAATACATGATAAATATTTTGAGATATTTTCTTCTGAATCGTATGCTTTGTAGGCTGGCAGATCTTTGTCTAAATCATCTATTCTTTGCTCCAAATCTTCTGCAAAATTTTTGTTTATCGCATTTAAAACTTCTGCGGCTTTTTTGTTTGAATATCTGCGCTCAATTACAGCAACTAATTCTAAAAGTTTTAATGATTTCTCTAACAAATCAGAAACTGAGCTATCTTTCAGGTTCTGTGAGAGTTTTTTATAAATGTCGCGATATTTGACAAAATCCCCTTCCTTACGAAATGGCTTGGTGTGATGCCAGTAAATGGTATGTTTAATGGATTTTTTCTGGTCTGGGTTAATAGATTTTATGCTTGAGTGGTCGAGCAACTGATAAAGCAAAACAGAAATTTCATTATGCCTTGGATGTTTATCAAAGTTAAAACTTTTATCATCGATGTGTTGTCCATCTTCAGCCACATAATCTTTTCTTTTTGGATTTCTTACCCATTCCTGAAAATGAGGATCAATTTTCCCTAAATCGTGCAAACATCCTGCCATAAAAGTTGGCGTGTAATTGTAGTCCGAAAGATTCGGAATAAGCTTTTTGTGTAGTAATTCTGCTAAATATCCAACCGCGAATAAATGTTCCGCCAAAGGTTGTAAATGCGTGTTTGCGTAAATCATATTTTCTTTTGGTTTATTGCTTTTGATATCCATGAATAATTCTTTCTCCGTTCTATTCACCGCCACCATTCCTTCCGCGTTAAACTGATCGCGGTTGCCAACAATCCAAACTAATTCGCTGCGGCTTCTTGATCTAATCCAATGACAAGAAACTGCAGTATTTTTTGTGGCGGTTTTTTTGAGTAAATTTTTTACCGCAATCAATCCTTCTTCGGTGATTATGGTTTGCCAAGTATTGCTGCCGATGCGGTTGGCAAAAGCGTCTAAAACTCTTCTGGTTCGAATTAAGGCTTTCTTTTCACATTGGCTGACGAAGGTGACCATCATAATTTGCTACCTCCGAACAAAGCCGCCTCTTTCACCTGATCAAACATAAAATCCAGCGCCTGCATTTCAGTGAATTTTTGTAAAATTTGGCTGCGAAATTCTTGCTCACTTGCTTTTTCTTTGGCGCAAATAAATGACCACGGAAGAACGATTGCATCTTTGATTAAATCGGCAACGTCGAACACCAAAGCACCACGGCGGGTTTTGCCATGCATTACGGCGAAACTATGAGAAATTCCCAAAACCCAAAGTGTGGTTGCGGCCAAACCGTAAGCTAAATAATTGCCGTGATTTAAAAATGTGTTGGCTAAATCTGTGGCTTCGCGCTCGCGAGTGAAATCTTCAATTTTAGTTATTTTTGCAGCCGTTTTGTAAAGTTGTTTGGTGAGCAAGGCTTCTTTTTGCAGCAGGTCGCCCGATTTTTGAGCGGCATCAATTTCATTTTCAAAATTTTGCAAAGCAGAATTTATTTCAAGATCATCGAGATAGAAACCTTCTTGCTTAAGATCGCGATCTTTATTCCAAACATTTCTTAAAAAATTTATGCGGGATTTTTGAAAAGATTTTGCCACTTCTAATCTTTTTGCTTCATCAAACCAAAAGCTCATCCAGCCTTGCATATATTCAGTTGGGCGATATTCGCTTTGTGGAGAAAGCCATTCTACTTCGTTGCCTGCAATTAAAGGCGTTCCACCATTTCCGCTAAATCCTATCAGCACAGAAGCCGATGCCAGCATTCGAACTGCTGACTGCGTGATTGAAGTGCCAATTCCCAGTAAAATCACCGTTGTGTTGGCAATTGGAATATTCCAGTAACTGTTATTTTTCTTGTCTTCCATCAAATAAACCACGCGACCATCTTTAACCATAACGCGGCACTTCTCTAGGTAAAAAACGTTAGCTCGTTTAGAGTGTAAAATTGTTTTTAACTCTGAGTAATTAAAAATTTTCATCTGTTTTTAATAAAATTTTAGGAGTTTTTAGCGATTTTTCTAGCCCTTTCGCCCAATCCATGCTTAAGCAAATAGCTTCTAACGGCTTCTTGGGCAACCCAAATATTTGGCAACCTTTGGCGTAGGCAAACTCTTTAGTTGCTTCCTTGGGTTTTAAATTAGCAATTTCTGCCGCAGGGGCAGCTGCCTACTTTTTTTGCCAATCCAATGAAATCAAGGCTTTTGAGGTTTTGACTTTTCAAAATTGTAACTAGTTAATTTTTTAGCTCACAGGATCAACATCAATTCTAACTCGCACCGACTTAGGCACCTCAAGGCTTTGCATCACGTCAGAAATTAATTTTTGTAGGCTAACTTTTTTTGCTGTTTTTAAATTCACCAAAAAATGGTGGCGATTTTTTAGGCGTTGAAGTGGCGCTGGCGCTGGTCCGAAGAGTTCTACTTTGTCGTTTATTGGAAAATGTTGAATCAGTTTTTTGGCAAAGTTTTTGGCATCTCCTTCAACAAAAGAACTAATTTCAAACTTGGCAAGCCTTGAAAATGGCGGCAATTCCATGGTCTCGCGATTATTAATTTCAAATTCGTAAAAGTTTTTTTTGTCGTTTTGAATAATTTTTTCGAAAATAAAATTTTGCGGATTGTAAGTTTGAATAACAATTTTGCCTTGTTCGTCGCGCCGTCCAGCGCGGCCAATTACTTGGGTTAGAATCTGATAAGTTTTTTCTAAAGCGCGAAGTTCTGAGCTGTAAAGCATGGCGTCAGCATCAATAATTCCGACTAAATTTAGATCAGGAAAATCATGGCCTTTAGCGATCATTTGCGTGCCGATGATGATGTCGATTTCGCGATTTAGAATTTGTTTTACCAACTTATCGACATCGTCAAAACTAGTCACGTTGTCGCTGGTAACCAGGGCAATTCTAGCATCTGGGAAAGTTCTTCGCACCTCCTCTTCAACTTTTTCAACGCCAACTCCAACCGAAATTAGCGCATCTTTTTCGCCGCAAAATTTGCAAGCAGGCAGCAATTTTTCGTGATGGCCACAATGGTGGCAAATCAGATTTTGTTTTGACTTGTGCAGCACCAAATGAAAGTCGCAAGCTAAGCATTGATATTTTTTGCCGCAAGTCTTGCAAAGTGTAACTGGCGCGTATCCACGACGATTTAAAAAAAGTAGAGTCTGTTTGTTTTTTGACAAATTTAACGCCATTTCGCTGCGTAATTTTTGCGATAAAAACTCGTTTGATTGCATTTTTTCGCGACGCAAATCGACTAATTCTATTTCGTTTTTTTGACCAAATCTTTGCTCTAAAATAAAATGGTGAAACTTGCCCGAAACGGCGTTGGCGTAAGTTTCAACGGCGGGAGTTGCTGACGATAAAATCACCGGAAAATTCTCTAACTTCGCTTTGACAATCGCCATGTCGCGCGCATGAAAATTGAAAACATCTTCTTGTTTGAAAGATGAATCATGCTCTTCATCAACTACAATTAGTTGCAGATTTTTGAAAGGCAGCAAAAGCGCGGAACGTGCGCCGATTAAGACGCGAGCGCCACCTTCAGCAACGCCGTAAAAAATCTCGCGCTTGTCTTTTTTAGAAATTTTTGAATGCCAAAGTGCCGGAATAAATCCGAATTGCTCTTCGAAACGTAGAAGCAATTGGCTGGTGAGAGCAATTTCGGGAAGGAGGATTAAAATTTGTGAGTCAGATTTTTTGGCCAAAATTTTTGCAATTAGCGCAAAATAAATTTCAGTTTTGCCCGAGCCAGTAACGCCATCAAGGAGCGCTATAGTTGATGGCATGTCGAGTAGCTGCTCAAAAATTTCCTGCTGCTTGGGTAATAATTTTTTTAAGTGAAATTTTTTCGGGTCAACTTCTTGCGTCAGGCCATCAGGAATTTTTTTAACTTTATCAGAGTTTAAAATTCCGATAAAAGCGCGCAGAACCAAGCCACGGCTTCCTAGGTTGTAAGCTGCAATCGTCTCAATAAATTTTAACTGATTCTTGGTGAATTTTAGGCGCGGATTTATTTCTAAAATTTTCTTAATTCTGCTTTCGGCAATTTTTTCCGGCGCGGTTTTGCTGGTTGCAACCACCACTCCCCAAATTTCTTTGCGGCCAAATTCTACGCGCACGACGTCGCCACACTCGATGGTCTCTTCAGCTAGATAGCTAAAAGATTCATCAAGCGCTAAGGGCAACAAAACTTGCGCGAAATTTTTTGACATGATTGGTTGAAAAGAGATTCTGCGAGGCTTATTTTCCGGGGCGTCACTGCAAGGCATTTTCCTTCCTTAAAAATTCAAACAAAACAACTTTATGAAATTCTTTATCGACTCTGCTGAAATCGCTGAAATCAAAGAAATAGCGGCCTACGGCTTGCTTGATGGCGTGACTACCAACCCAAGTTTAATTGCTAAATCGGGTAGAGATTTCAAAGAAGTAATTGCTGAAATCTGCAAAATTGTTGCAGGTCCCGTAAGCGCCGAAGTGGCTGCAACTGATTATGAAAACATGGTTCGCGAAGGTGAAATTTTGAGCAAGATTGCTAAAAATGTTTGCATTAAATTGCCGATGACACTCGACGGCTTAAAGGCTTGTAAATATTTTTCAGACAAAGGAGTTCAAACCAACGTAACGCTTTGCTTTTCAGCGGCTCAAGCAATTTTGGCAGCAAAAGCTGGTGCAACTTTTGTGTCACCATTCGTTGGCAGACTTGACGATATCGGCCAAGACGGCATGACTTTAATCGAAGAAATTTGCGATATTTATGCCAATTATCCTGAATTCAAAACTGAAGTTTTGGTGGCTTCAATACGCAATCCAATTCACATCACGGCCGCTGCTAGAATGGGTGCAGACGTTGCGACAATTCCGGCAAAAGTTTTGAAACAATTAATTTCTCATCCATTAACCACGCAAGGTTTGGAAGTTTTCGTGAAAGACTGGGCTTCAACCGGACAGAAGATTTAATCCAAACAAAGTGGCACAGAAATGGAAAATTCTTGGCGTTCAAACCAACATTGAGTGGTATGATGTCAAAACCAAATTCAAATTATTGCTGCGCAAAATCACTTACAGCCGAGCTTTTCAATTTTTGATTTGCCGGCTGATTTTGGCTTACATGAATTTTGTTTTTTACAGCAGCAGAAGAATTTTTGTTAACAGTGAAATATTGACCAAAGCCTCTAAAAACAAGACGCCGCTGATGATTGTTTCGTGGCATAATCGCTTGATGATGGTGCCGTTTCTTAGTAAAAAAACTACCAAACTTTATCCTGATTCTCGCATCATGAGTCTTGCTTCGCGCCATGGAGATGGGCAGTTTGTGGGTAAGATTATGGAAAAATTTGGGTTTATTTCAATTTTGGGATCAACTCGCGATGGGCGCAAAGCTTCGCGCGGCATTGATGTTGGAAGTTTTAGAAAACTTTTTAATGGCTTTAAGCAGGGTTATTCTTTGGCGCTAACTCCCGACGGACCTCGCGGGCCAAATCAAAAAATTAATGGCGAGGCGATCAACATTGCTAGAATCGCTAAAGTAGGAATTTTACCAATTTCTTACTCGTCATCACGCTTCAAAAAATTGAAAACTTGGGATAAATTTACCTTGCCGCTGCCTTTTTCGACGCTTTGTTTTTATTGTGATGAAGCGCCGATTTATCTCAATCGAGATGCTAGTGAAGAAGAAGTGGAGAAGGTTAAAAATCAGATCGAAGAGCGGATGAATTTGGTGCAGGAAAAATCCCAAGAAGTGGCGACTAGATGTTATCTCGCCGCCGATTTTTAGTTATTCAATTTCGTAGGTAATCAATACCGAAGAAGCAATCTTTTGTTCACCCGATTCTAACTGTGGTACCGAATTAAGATTGGCCTCAAACATAGGTGCGCCTTTTGCCATCATCATTGTAACTCTTGGCTCAAACTGCCTTGGTTCCTCAGAAAAATTCACAATTCTTTTTAAAGTAATTCCCAAATTTTTAGCGGTTAATTGCGCCGCAGATTTGGCCTGAGTAATTGCTAATTCTTGAGCTTGTGATTTGTATTTATCTGGGCTTTCAATAGCAAATGATGGGCCGTTTACTTCAGCAATGCCAAGGCTTGCGAGGCCAGTTAAAATTTCTCCGGCTTTGGTTAAATCGCGTAATTTTATTGAGATTGATTGGGTTGCTTCATAGCCACTCAAAGTAACTTTTGCGCCAGGGCAGACTTTCTTTCTGCAGGGCTGGCTTTCGTAAGTATATTTCGGATTGGTGTTGTAGTTATTGGTTGTGATATCGTCGCTTTGAATTCCTTTTTCTTTGAATAAAGCCAGAGCTTTGTTGGCTTTGTCAGTCATTTTTTGTTGGGCTAAAATGACGGTTTTTTCTTCTTGGCGAACTGTGACCAAGAAAGTTGCAATATCTGGTTTGGCTTTTATTTCGGAGGTTCCGATAAAAGTGATGGTGTGCGCAGGCTGTGGTGGTGGAACTTGGCAGCTAGTTACAAGAAGAAGTGTGGCGAGAGCAATTTGAAACTTTTTCATAAATTATAAAATAATTAATGGTTGTTGGTTCTTTAATTAGAATTCAATTTTCCAGCATTTTATGGCCTGTTCGGCTAGCCATTTTTGTCTTTTTTGAATTGAGGAATGATCCCATTTCTCATACTCGCAAATGCTACTTGTTAGAATGTAAGAGCTTCTGGTGAAAAAGTTTTTCTTTTCCAAGAAAGATTTGACGCCAATCTCTTTGTTAGTTTTTTTGTCAAGTAAGGTCATGTTTCCTAGGGCGCCAGAATCATCTTCTTCAAAATCACAAGACGACCACCAAGTATAGGATTCCCACTTCTGTGGCAAAATATGCTCAAGAGTGGTTTCGCTCTCATCAATTGAAAATCCGAGATTAATAGATTTCTCAATTCTTGTTAAAAGATAGCGCGCTTTTTTATCGGACTGGCCGGTTTTGATCTCTTTTCTTTGAAAGTCCGATTTGAAATCATCGTCACCAATATAAATTTCTTTTAGTTTCTCTTTGATTTGAGAGAGATTTTTTATGGTCTGTCCTGAAATTTCCAAAGCTATTTGATTGTAAATTCTTTCCTGATCATTGGCTTGCCTTTGACCAATCACATTATAGCGAATTGAAATGGTATCAATGTAGCCAAAAATTTTACAAAATTCGTCTTTGCTAAAATTTTTATACGCTGCAATCAGAAGTGAATAAGGCTGGCTGATATTAAAATTTCTCAGTGTTTTTAGAGGGTCTCTTATTGTTTTAAAATCATCACCAATCCAAAACTCTTCTTCATGATTTTTATCGCTATCTAGTGCCGCAAAAATTTCCGAGGCTTCTTGTAACTCGTTTAAATAGGAAAAAAGATGCTGTTTGTTGGTTATACTGCTTTTGATTGCTCTGAATAATTGATTTTGCCTAGTTGATCTATTTCTGCTATTCCAGTGAGCTTGAATAAATTGGGAGAAATCTGATTTTCCCAAATTTTGAGTTATGATTTCCCATTTGCTTTCTAAATCACGGATTTCTTCTTCACTTATCTGACATTTGTCATCAACCATTGAAAATAGATGGTTTTTAATCAGGTCGGGCGTTGATAACTTAACGCCGCGAGCATTGAGAGTTTCAAAAACTTTATAGGCGTTTAGATCACTGCTTACGGTTATTGAGGTGAAAAATAAAATGTCAGACATCTTGTCAATAAAACGCGCTATTCCTTCGCCGTCACTGCCAAAATGACTATCTTCTATCTTCTTTGTGAAGAATTTTTTTGCTCTTAACAAAAGTCTCTCGGAGCTTTTAATTCCAACTTGTCGGATGTGGTCTCCAAGATTGCATAAGGAGCGAAAATAATCTTCATTATTTTTGTTTAACTTTAATTTTGGTTTAGTTCTTAAAGAGACGGGATCGGTAAATCCGATGTAGGTATTTTTTAGAGTTTCTAGGCGAGTTTGATTTTCGGATCTAATTGTTTGATTGGTGCTTTTTTGTATGAGGCTGTAAATATTTTCTAGAGCCGCAAGAATGAGAATCATCAAGGTTGTAATGCGCTGCTGCCCATCAATTATTTTAAATTCTTTGTCGTTAATTGCCTGCAATACCAAATACCCCATGTAGTGGCTAGGGTCTTCATTATTTTCTTCTTCAGATTGCTGCGCAATATCTTCCCACAAATCTTCCCATTGAGCGCTATCCCAAGAATAATCGCGTTGAAACTTAGGCACAACGTAAGTCAAGCCATTGCCAATGATTTTGCGAAAAGACTCGTTTGAGGTGTTAAAGTTTTTTGACATATGTTTTGTTAGTTATTTCTTGTCTCTAATCTTGGAAATACCGCTTTTGGTTCGTTGATTTTATGACCTGCTTTCAGTGAATGATTCGAGTTAATAAAGTCAAGTCCTCGCGCCTCATTTGCAATTTGCAAAATATCCAAAATTTTTGGTGCTAGATTAATGCAAAATGGCTGTAGCGCGATTGCAATGACGCGTAAATTTTCGGCAATTACCGATAAAACCAAATTCATTTCTTCGATTTTATTTTCTTTTTTCAAATTCCACGGAGCCTTGGTGTTGAACCATTCATTGCATTTTGAAGCGTGAGATAAAATTTCTGCGATTGCTTGATCGAAAGAAAAAATTGCCATTTTTTGTTCAAGCTTTTCTTTCAGATCGTAAGCGCTTTTTAGTAAATCAGCGGCGTCTGCGTAACTGCTAAAATCAACAGTTTTTTGCTCTTCAGAATTTTTGAAAATCATCGAAAGCGAGCGCTGCGCTAAATTGCCAATGTTGTTGGCCAACTCAGCATTAACGCGGGTTAAGAAGCTAACGCGAGAATAGTCGCCGTCATTGCCAAAAGGCACTTCGCGCAAAAGAAAATATCTAAAATAATCAATCGCGGTTTCGCGATTTAAGCCAAAAGATTCGAGCCATTCTAACTCTTTTAGCGGATCAATTACGTTGCCAACTGACTTAGAAATTTTTTGTCCTTCGTTAGTCCACCAGCCGTGGGCATAGATTGTGTGGGGAATATTTAAATTCGCCGCCATCAAAAAAGCCGGCCAGTAAACAGCGTGAAAGCGCACAATATCTTTGCCAACAATATGCAAAGGTGACGCACAAGTGTTGTGCCAAAATTTTTGGAAAAGTTCGCTTTTTTCGTCAGGAAAACCTAAGGCAGAAATATAATTGGCTAACGCGTCGAGCCAGACATACATTACGTGCTTGTCGGATCCTGGAACTTTTACGCCCCAAGAAAAAGAGGTGCGTGAAATTGATAAATCTTTGAGGCCGCCTTTTACAAATGACACAACTTCATTAAAACGTGATTGCGGGCGAATGAAGTCGGGAGCTGCTTCGTAAAGCATCAGCAATTTTTCTTCGAAAGCAGAAAGTTTGAAAAAATAACTTTCTTCCTTGTGCCATTCAACTTCAGCACCAGTTGGGGCTTTGCCGTTTACCAATTCATCTTCTGCGTAAAAAGCTTCGTCACGCACAGCGTACCAGCCTTCGTAAGTGCCTTTGTAGATTGCGCCATTGGCTTCTAAAATTTCCCAAAATTTTTGTGCGGAAATTTTGTGACGTTCTTCGGTGGTGCGAATGAAATCGTCATTTGTCAGATTGAGAATTTTTGTTAGTTCGCGAAATTTTAATGAAACTTCATCGCAAAATTCTTGCGGATTTTTGCCACGAGCCAGGGCTGATTTTTCAACTTTTTGCCCGTGTTCATCGGTGCCAGTTAAGAAATAAACATCAAAATTTGACAAACGTTTATAGCGGGCAACTACGTCGCAAGCAATTGAGGTGTAAGCGTGGCCGATGTGGGGAACGTCATTTACGTAATAAATTGGCGATGTGACGTAGAAATTTTTTGAATCCATTGTGTTTTGATTTGTCGTTTTGTAATTTGGCTTAAAGCCTTGATTTTAAAGCTTAGACACAGCTTTTAAAACATTCACAAATAAATCAATTTTTAAATTAAATGTCTTTCACGCCAAAGCTAAATGGCATCGTTGCCAAATTTGCCGACCTAGAAAAAAAGCTGCTTGATCCATCGGCTTTAGGTCAAAATTTTGCCCGAATTTCTAAAGAACATTCCGACATGGCGCCAGTTGTGGAGCTAATTGCAGAATATCGCAAAGCGCAAAAAGAAGCGGCGGATATTGATGAAATTTTGCCACTCACAACAGATCAAGATATGCGTAATATGCTTGAGCAAGAGCGTTTTGATTTGAGCAAAAAAATTCCTGATCTTGAGCAGCAAATGAAAATTTCTTTGCTGCCAAAAGACGCGGCGGATGAAAAAAATGCGATTCTAGAAGTTCGTGCCGGAACCGGCGGCGAAGAAGCGGCGCTCTTTGCCTACAAGCTTTTTGCTATGTATCAAAAATATGCTGAGAAGAGAAAATGGAAATTTGAAATTCTCTCAATTTCTGACACTGGACTTGGTGGTTACAAAGATGCATCAGCCACAATTATTGGACGCAATGTGTTTGCGCGCTTGAAATATGAATCGGGTGTGCACCGCGTGCAACGTGTTCCCGAAACTGAATCACAAGGTCGAGTTCACACTTCAGCTGCAACGGTTGCGGTATTACCAGAAGCCGAAGAAATCGATATTAAAGTTGAAGAAAAAGATTTGAGGATTGATGTTTTTAGATCATCTGGTCCCGGAGGACAATCGGTAAATACAACTGACTCGGCGGTTAGAATCGTGCATATTCCAACCGGTGTTACGGTTTCAATGCAAGATGAAAAATCGCAAATTAAAAACCGTGAAAAAGCGATGAAAGTTTTGCGTTCTCGTCTTTACGAAGCAGAGCGTGATAAGGCTGACAGAGAGCGTGCGGCTAATCGTAAAGAGCAAGTTGGCAGCGGTGATAGATCTGAAAGAATTAGAACTTATAACTTTCCACAAAGCCGCGTGACTGACCATCGCATTAATTTAACCAGCTATCGAATTGATGAGATTATGCTGGGCGAATTAGATGAGTTTATTAACGCTCTGACTGCTGATGATCAAGCGAAGAAGATGTCGCAAGAGGATTAATATCTGTTAGATGAGGACCTAGAAGATTCCTCATCTAAAGTATTAGATTGGTCTCTATTGGTTATTCTAAAAACACTCTCCATTTGTGTGGCGACAGATCTGTTGGGAGTGTCGTCAGTCTTTTGTTCTAATATAGAAATTTCTGTGGCCGTCTGGGTAGGCTCGGGGTTTATTGCTGCTTCTACATCTACATCATCATCAAAATTAAATTCTTGGCCAGTTGCTACAAAATTACTGAGTTTTGGCAGTAAATATTCTTGAGCAAATTCACGGCCATCAGTGCCATGTTTTCTTTCGCAATAGGCGGAAAAACCATCGTAAAAATTCTGATATTTTTGAGTCAAATCTCCGAGATCAACTTCCTGAGCATATTGATTTTCTGCGTGATTTATCACGGCGTTGTATGGCGCGATATTTCTGATTGCTTGCCGATAATTATTTGCTACTAGCGCCAAAGAGACAGGTAGGCCATAGCTTGTCGCGCCCAATCCTCCTATCAAAACCTCTCCGGCGTTAGCGACGCCAAATGTAGATAAAATTACGCCAGTGGCCATCAATCCTGCGCCGTAATTTACTGCTGCAACGCCGCTAATATGTAGAGATTTTGCGGTAAATAGTCCATCCTGAAATACCTCACCAACCCACTTTCTACTTGCTTCTACAACAGTTTCTCTTGCCATTCTTTTGCCAGAAATCGGGGGGTCACCATTCATTTTCTGGCAAATAAATTCAGTAAAATTTATCACGGAAAGTCATGAAGCCGATTCAAATCGATAATCTTCAGGAAGAATTTTTTCAACCAAGGTTGTGTGGTCAGTTGAATCAGAAAAACGAGCTTCTGGTTTT
>CANEVP010000002.1 GCA_947442475.1 Rickettsiales bacterium | reverse complement strand
GCCTTCACCATAATTGAAGTCTCCGCCGTAATCCTAATCATCGGAATTCTAATCGCCGGCGTAATAGGAGCAACTGGCTTAGTTAAAAAATCCAAAATCACTGCTGCTCAAAATTTAACCAGTGCCTCTCCAATTGTAGGAATTGCCGACAATGCTCTTTGGCTAGAATCCAGCTTAGAATTAAGTTTTAAAGGAAACGAAATTTCTAGTGGCAACGCAGTTACAACTTGGTACGATCAAAAAAACTCCGCTAACAAATCATCGGTTGTGGCAGTAGGAACTGGTCCAACTTATTCAAATACAATCAACTATATTCACGCCATAAAGTTTAACGGCAGCACCGCTAATTATCTTCAAGTCTCCGACGCCTCTTTTTTAAACAATACCGACTACACGATAGTAGTTTTAGAAAAAAGACAAAGCTCTGCCAACGACAATTATTTTATCGGAGAAACTTCGACAAGTCCCAATAATAGTTTAGCTTTGGGTTATGGTTCAGATTCAACAGTAATTCACGCCCAAGGCAATCAACAATACACCACCAATGCCACAGTTAGCTCTTACTCTTCTTTATCCGACAAGCCACGTCAATTCACTTTCGTTCACAGTTCAAAAGCAGGAAACCAAACTTACATCAATGGCATTTTAGCAGCTGAAGATAGCACCAAAACCGCTCACTTAAGCGGCATTACAACTTTGGCAATTGGCAAAGGATACACTGGAGAAATCGGCGAGATTGCAATTTTTACTCGAGCTCTTTCAGCAACCGAAAGAAAATCAGTCGAAGATTATTCTGGCAAAAAATGGTCTCGCCCAATCAACAGAAACAATGTTCAAGATGGCTCATGCCTTGGCTATACAATCACTGATTCGGGATGCGATCTTTCGGCATCACCTTGCTCAATTAGCATTGCAGGATTAACCGCAAACGTTCCTCCAGCTTCATCTCAAACAACAATTGCTTGCAACCAAGCCAGCTATTCGGGAAGTGTCAACTACACTTGCATTAATGGCGTTGCAAATGTTAGTGGAAGTTGCACTACAACTACTTGCACCATCGCCGATGCCAATGGTTTTAAACCTAAAACTGACCTTCCCTACACCGCAACCTCAACCGAAATTACCGACCCTTGTAAGCCTGGATTCACCGCCTCAGCCAGCCCCGCACCAAGCTATACCTGCACAGCTAGCGGAGTTGCGACTATTAGCGCTGGTAGTTGCACTGCAATTACTTGCACCATCGCCGCCGCCAATGGTTTTAGTGCTAAAACTAGTCTTCCTTACGCCGCAACTGCCACCACAATTTCTAGCCCTTGTCAAACTGGATTTGTCGCCTCAACTAGCCCCGCACCAAGCTATACCTGCACAGCTAGCGGAGCTGCAACTGTTAGTGGCACTTGCACTCAACAACCTCAACCTTGCTCTGTAACTAGCGGTGCTGCAACAGTTACGGCAGATACCACTACCGTTACTGGGAAAGCGATTTTTAAATTTACCACAGTTGGTAGCTATACATTTAGATGTTCAACCCAAAAAAATGTACAGACTTTAGTAGTTGGCGGCGGTGGCGGCGGTGGTGGAAATGGCGGTGGCGGTGGCGGTGGGGGAGGGGTTTTGTACAAACCTTCATATCCCATAGCTGTAGGAGATTATACCATTGTTATTGGTAGAGGTGGAATTGGCAATGCTAACCCTTCTGCTACGGAAACTACTTCGAAGGGAAATGGAGCAGACACAAGCATCGAGTTTGATGGCGCCGGAATTGAAACTGCCAAAGGTGGCGGCGGCGGTGCGAGTAGAGATAGTGGCGGCAAAGCTTCTAATGGAGGTTCTGGCGGCGGCGGAGGAGGCGGCGCATCTCCTCAGTTAACTTCTGGATCAGGAACTTCTGGTCAAGGTAATAATGGCGGTACGGGATACGACTATGGCTGCAGTTCTGCAGGTGGTGGTGGTGGTGGTGCAGGTGGAGCGGGATCAAACGCCTCCTCGTCTCCTAGTGGGGGCAATGGAGGTGCTGGATTTTCAAGCTCAATTGAAGGAGGTGCGTCGCCAAATATTTATGGCTCTGGCGGCGGCGGCGGCCGCACTTGTAGTACTGGTGGAGGAAATGTTGGCGCTGGTGGAACTGGCGCTGGCAGTGGAGGCATGTCTGCTGGCGGCGGCAATGCAACTGGCTATGGCTCTGGCGGCGGAGGTGGCGGAGGTGGAGGAAGTGGAGGAAATGGAAAATCTGGCATTGTCATTATCTCCTATACCTATCCATAGAGCTAGTATTCAAAATCAATTAACCAATTTAAAGCCGGTAAACCTGAACAACGCTTAAAAAAGCTGACTTATATCTTACAGAATCTAAGTCCAAATCTCGAAAATTAACTCTTTTGTTGCCCCGTCAAACGACAGGGCAACAATTTTGAAGATAATTTGATTAAATCCAAAGTGAGTAAATCTTAAAGCGATTGCGTAAGCGTTATTCGGGTTAAAAATATACTAATGATTGAGTCCTATCCCCTCATAACCACCATCGTTATTAGCGTGGTTTCAGCCTTCATGCTTGGCCTTCTGGCCAATCGTTTGCACTTACCAACAATTTTGGGTTACTTGCTAGCTGGCGTTTTACTTGGGCCCAACACTCCCGGATTTATTGCCGATAGTCACATAGCAGAGCAGCTAGCAGAAATTGGGGTGATTCTTTTGATGTTTGGAGTTGGTCAGCATTTTTCCATAAAAGATTTGGCCAGAGTCCATCGCGTCGCGGTTCCCGGAGCCATAATTCAACTATCAGTCACCACGGCAATTTGTTTGGCGGTGGCAATGTTTTTGCGTCACGATTTTTTAGAAAGTTTGGTTTTTGGCCTAACACTTTCAGTTGCAAGCACGGTAGTTCTGCTTCGCGCTTTAGAGCAATATCGCCTTCTGGATTCTCACGTGGGTAAAGTGGCGGTTGGTTGGCTGATTGTTGAAGATATTGCCATGGTTGTGGCACTAGTTCTTTTGCCAGTTTTTTCCGACATGCTTTCCGAAGACGGCAAGTTGGATCCTCGCATTGTTTTTGAAGCAGTGCTTTTAGTTATACTCAAAATCAGCGCCTTCATCATGGTGATGATGGTGTTTGGTAAAAAACTTTTGCCGAAACTTTTGACTGCAATCTCCAAAACCAAATCACGCGAATTAATGTCGCTAGGAATTCTCGCCATCGCTTCAGGCTTTGCCTACATTGCCTACACTTTATTTGGCACCTCTTTCGCTCTTGGTGCTTTCATGGCCGGATTCGTTTTAAATGAGAGTGAAATTGGCAAAAAATCTGCCGAAAAATCATTGCCTTTGCGCGATATTTTTGCGGTTTTGTTTTTCGTCTCTGCCGGAATGTTGTTTAATCCAAGCGTCATCACCAAAGAACCAGCTCTCGTTTTTGCCGCCTTTTTATTGGTGGTAGTTGGCAAGGCGATAATCACTTTTTTTCTCATGCGTCTTTTCCGCCAAAGCGTTTACAACTCTTTAGTTTTGGCCGTAAGTTTAGCGCAAATTGGCGAATTCTCTTTCATCCTCACCGCACTCGCCTTGAAGCTAGAAATTTTTTCTCATATTCTCTACGACATGGTGATTGCAAGCGCTATTATCTCGATCACTCTCAATCCGTTTTTATTCAAAATAGTTCAAAAATTTAAACCAAAAATCTCAGAGATCAATTTAGCAAAAACTGAAAAAATTTAAACTTTTCTTAATAAATCATGCCTCTCGCTTCTCAAGTTCAAGCGCTCCAAGATCCCGATCTCTCATCGATGACTTTTTACATGATCTCAGAGTCTTACAATATTGCCAATATGGGCAAAACTTCGATTGGCGACATTACCAGTCGCATCCCTTTTGCCGAATTAAGAAGAGCTGGAATTACCGATGTCAAACTTGATCTCATCAGCTGCAACACCGCCGAAATTGCCAGTGAGCTAATTAATGTTACTACAGCGACTGCCCAAGAAAATGACATGACGGTCAAAACCAATTTTTATAACGGCTACATCTACAACAATATCACCTACTGCTACATCAGAGAAACCGATCACAAAAAATTGTCGGACTCAGATTTAGAAACAAAGCCCACAAAATTGTTTGACGATGTCACTGACACAAAAACAAAAAATGTTCGCGTTTTACAAGTGCTGCATCCCGGCTTTTCAATCATTCACGTCTCTGATCCAGAAGAGTTAAAACAATTTGTTGCTGAAAAATTAATCAATGTTGGTGGCGGCTCGCGAATAACTAAAAAATTGATTATTTCCAATCGAGAATATGAGCATGGAACTGCTTGGCAGTATGTTGCCGATGGCAGAGTAAAGGAAGTAGCGCTTGCAGAAGAAGCGCAAAAAGAAACGTCAGAACCTAATGTTTTTTTCAAAGCTGTTGCCGCTTCAGATGTGCTTCATCAAGAAACGTGGAAACAATCTGAAAGCGAGACAAGAAAAGCCCTACATACCGAAATTGTTGCAAAGCAACGTGTGCAATCTTCTAAGAGTTCAAGTGAACACGAATTTAATTAAATCTAAATGCCTCATAAAAAACCGAAATCATCAGCCTCTAAAGCCACGGCATCAGCCGCGACTTCTTCTCATTATTATCAAAATAAAATTTACAGCTCGGATTATTTAGAAAGCGTCTTTAGCGAGTTTTTTTCGCAGATTGATCACCTTTTAATTCAAAACATTGCCGACCTTTTAAGTGGTCTGGCAAAAAGAAGTGACGGTAAAATTCCGCAACAATATTTGCCGCCCTTATTAAGCCGAATTAACAGCTTAGCGCAGCGCCCAGAATCTGCTCCATCTGCGGCCGAAATTAGCATCATGCTAAATTACTTCGCGAACTTAGGATATAAAAAATCTGACCTAGAAATTTTAAACATTAAAAATTTTACCAGAGTTTTTAACGCCTCAGAAAAGCCAAACAGCACAGATATTCTCAGCATTACCAATGGCCTTGCTCGTCTTCATTACGATCTTAGAGAAACTGGATTTGTCACAGAAAAACTTTCTGGCGCAATCAATGCACAATTTGGTAATTTTAGCGCTGGGCAAAAAATAAATTTGCTCAATTCTCTAGCGCGATTTGGCAATTTTAGGCATCCACAAACTTTGCAAAAATTAGCCCGCGAATCTGCAAAAGAACTTGCGAATCTTGAAGGCAAAGATATCGCAGCACTTACTCACTCTTGCGCTAAATTAAAATTATTTGACCAACTAACCACTTCAAAAGAAGCCATTACTGCGTCACTTACCACTGACAAAGTCGACAGCCTTTCTTCAAACGCAGCTTATTCGTTGTTCCAAGCCCACATGTTTTACGACTTATCTTTGAGAGAAAAACTTTTTGACGAACCAGCTCTTTTAAAAATTGCGGCAAAATATTCTCGCCAACCAGCTAAAATATCTAAGATGCAGCAATCAGTTGCAAACAAGCTAGAAGCAATGGGTTACCTGGTTAAACAAGAATTTCCAATTTATCAAATTGCCGAAATTCCCATCAAAGAAATTGATATTTGCGCCACAAAGAAATCAGCCGATGGCGATGTTGATAATTTTCTTGAATTTGATGGCACGAGCCATTTTTTCAGATCAGAAACCGGTGAATATGTTTTTGATTTTGAATCAGAGCAAAGAGACACTTTTAACGAAGCCGCAATTGCCGCAAGAACCGACTCAATCAACAGGTCGCGCTACAACACCATATCATTCTTACAAATAGACTCACTTCCTGAAATAGTGGCGAGCGCCAAAGAAATTGAGATCAGAAGTTACGGTGAATTTTTATCACAAATATCGCAGCAAGCTCTAGAAGAAGAAGCGGTGAAAGGATCTATTCTCAAGCCTCCCGCTCCACCCGCAACTACAGAAAAAACATTATCTAAGAAAAAGAAAAAACCTGCAGCTGCCGCAAAGTCTTCGTCAAAGGCTTCTTACGCCACAGAATTTGAGCGCGCACTTGCAACTGGTGATGTTGTTGGTGCTGAAGCTGCAATTCGTGATGGCATTGATGTTAATCAGATTTTTGCCAATGGCTTAAATGCTTTTGGCCTTACTGCTTCTGCTAAAAGAGGGTCTAACGACTTTTTTAAAGAATCTGATTATTCGACAATTCTCGATTCTTTAATTAATGCCGGCGCCACAATTTCTGCCTCCGCTCATTTAAAAGAGGATTTAGAAGTATTGCTGGATGACGCCTTCACCTTAAATTGCGAGGCACTTGCTTGCGCTTTACTCAGGCTTGATAAAATTAGCTTAAAACCAAATGCGATTTTTAAAGCCGCCGGAAATAACTTAGCTAAAGTTGTTGATGCGATCATCGCAAGAAGCGACTTCAGCGCAAATTCCAAAGAAGCAAAAGCGGCCCTAAACGAGGCAACTAGAAAAGGATTTGACCTTAAAATTTTAGCTAGCTTGATTAAAGCTGGCCTCAGCTCTACTCAGATAGCGGATAACGCCTCTCATGATTTAAAACGAAATTTACTGCTGCGCTCTTTAAAAGAAGATTGTCCAGAAATTTTCATTCCACTAGTTGAACAAAATAATCTGACTCACCCCGTCTTATTTAAAACTTATGATACTGAAGAAAAATTGACTCTGCTACATTACGCCGCAGCAATTGGTAGCTCTGAAATTGTCAGATTTTTAACTGACAAAACCAAGACACATGGCGTTGATGCTAATCTTATAGTGGGCATGCGTTCACCATTAATCATGGCTATTGATGGCAAACATTTGAGTGTGGCAAAAGTTTTAATTGATGAGCGCGGCGTTAGCCCAGATCAATATACAGAATTAGGAATGACTCCACTTTGCAAAGCGGTGCACGCTGCCAACAAAGAGATGATTAGTTACTTAGTTGGAGCGGGAGCCAGCCTTGATCTGTCTATAGATCTTCAGAAATTTCAGAGATTTAATCCTGAGGTTTGGATGCATACTAATGGATCTAGCCCAAACGCCATTACTACCGCAGTAGCAAATCATCACCCCGAAATTATTGATCTATTAGTTGATTTTGGGGCGCAAACTGAACTAACCACAAAAAGCGGCATTACTTCAATTGCCAATACAGCAATCGTCAGCAAAAGCCCTAACTATCTAAGAACCATTGCCAATTCTAAAGTTAACTTGACAACTCCGCAAAAGTTTCGAGGAAAAGATATGTTGCCAATTGAACTGGCTCTAAATTGCGAACCACTGCCCGGTGAAATCTCGCAAACTTCTGAGATCGTTACAATTTTAACTCAAAATGGAGTCGATCCAAATACCCCTCTAACAATTGATGGCAACAGTATCACAGCCTTCTTGGTGGCAATTTCTAACACGGACATATCTTTAGATACTTTGCAAATCATGATCGATCACGGCGCTGATTACTCCGGAGCGAAGCCAGAAACCTGCTACAAAAACACCATTAAACCAATTCAGCTGGCCTTTATTCGCGGCATTCAAGCAATGGAATTATTGCTGCGCAATGGTGCCGACGTTAACACCGTAATGACCAATGGCGCACCTTTACTAATTGGCGCAATATTTGAGCGAGATTTTGAGAAAGTAAAACTTCTAACAGAATATGGTGCTGACCTAACTTCGCCGCAAGGCAATCCAGATCCGATAACCGGACGCCTCGAAACTCCACTTGAACTTGCCAGAAAAGTTGACAGCAGAAGTTCAGAAATAGTTGAATTTTTGAAAACAAAAATTGCTGCTAGAAATTTACCTTCCAGTAGCGCCTCCCAATTAACGATGCAGAATTTAAAACAGTCGACGAAAGCTACTTCGACTGTTATAAAGCGTTAAAAATGTTCGTGCGACAAATTGGTCCCATTAACATTTAGCACCACATTCACATTGCCTCGAATGGCTTTTGAGTAAGGGCACATTTTATGCGCCGCTTTTACGATTGCTTCAGCCGCAGTGTCGTCAACGCCAGCAATTGTGATGCTTAAAGTTACGCTAAGAAAAAATCCGCCTTGCTCATCTTGGTTTAAATTAACTTCCGCTTGCACGGCAATTTCACCAATTTCTTCACCTTGGCGTTGTTTTGCAACTGCAGCCAAAGCGCTGCCAAAACAAGCACCGTAACCGGCAGCAAATAATTGTTCGGGGTTGGTTCCGGGTTTGCCGCTTCCTGGTCTTGAAAGAGCGACAGAAAGTTGTTTATCGTTTGTTTGGGCATGACCATCGCGACCCGCTTTGATTATGGCGTGAGCTGTGTATAATATTTTCATAAATTTGTTTTTTAAATTTTAGCAAACAACATTGCTTACAACAATATTTAACCGCAATCTGCGGTCCCTTCTCACACTAATCAATCTCAAACAGCCTTTCATGCTTAAGAAAATTTCGATTGTCGTTTTCATTTTTTGCCTCGCCACCGAATCAGCATTTGCGCGCGCCGGCGGCAGATCATCTTTTGGTTCGGGTCGCTCTTCAACCTCGCATTTTAATCAAGGATCTCGTGGCAGTCGCACTTTTGAAGGTGGCGGCTCTAACGGAAAAAATTATGCGCCGATGCAAAAATCAGCAACTCCCGACTCTGCAAAAAGCAATCCCAATCAAGCGCAAAATAATCAACAAAATCCTCAACAACCGCAACCGCAGCAATCTTTTTTCCAACGCAATCCAATGCTTTCAACAATTGGTGCGGTGGTTGCCGGTTCATGGATTGGTAATATGCTTTTTGGAAATCACGCCGCAGGCTTAAATGGCGCAGCTGCAGGCGGCAGCGGCTTCTTTGGCAATTTTTTAACAATGGCGCTTTTAGCTTTTGCCGCCGTGATGTTGTTTAGATTTTTATCGCGACGCAAAGATTTGCCAAACCTACAAAGCAGTTACGCACCAACTAAATCAGTTGAAATTCAACTTGATGATTCAGAGATGCAAAAATTTGCTGATCTTCTCACGGCAGTTCAAAACGCTTGGTCGCAGCAAGATTTAGAAAAATTAAAAACTCTAACCACGCTGGAAATGTCGAAATATTTTTCCGATGCATTGGCGCAAAATATCAGCCAAAATATCGCCAATATTGTTGAAAATATTGAAGTCACTGGCATGCAAATTTCTGAAAGCTGGCAAGAAGATGAAATGCAGTATGCTACCGCGATCTTAGAGTGGTCTGCTTTGGACTATATGATAAATAAATCAAACACCGGAGAAATCATTGAAGGCAGCAATCAAAATTTAGTCATCACCTCGGAAGCTTGGACATTTGCGCGCTACAGCCACAACGGCAAATGGATTTTATCTGCAATCGCTCAAATTGAGTAATCTAAAGCTCGAAACTCAGCTTCACAGCAAGAAGAGATAAAATATTATTGTAAGGTTGGAGATGCAAAAAGATTAAGCAAAAAATGGAGTGTCAAAGTTTCTTAATTAAGCCCCAGTTTGAGTCACTTCTAAAAAATCTCTTGCCATTTTTTTGTACGAAAAAGAAGGTTTTTTTCGCTTTGTCAAAAAAGCTTCTGGAGGTTTTAGGTAAGTTGATTCACCTCAATTTGCATCCAGAGTTCTTTTCATCCTTTAATCAAAAAAATTAAGAGACTTATGAAAAAAATTATCGCAATCGCCGCTTTAACCGCAGCCCTAGCATCTTCTTCAGCTTTTGCAAAAACTGAGGGAAATTATGTTGGAATCGATTTTCTTAAAACTTCCGTAACTAATCGATATCAATCAAGTGGTGGTAAAGCTGCTGATTATGAAAAATTTGACAACACCTCAAACGGTGTTGGCATCAACTATAAACATGCCCTGAATTTTAATGATGTTTTTATAGCACCGGGTGTGTTTTTTGACAGACTTGGCTCTGAAGCAACTGACGCTGACGGCGGCACATTATCAACTCAATCTCGTTACGGCGCGAAATTAGATGTTGGTTATGACGTTAATGAAAACTTCTCAGCTTATGTAACCAACGGCTTGGCTCACGTTAAATATAACATCAATCTTCCTAACAACTCTACTAGCACTGGCGCAGAAATTTCATATTTCTACGGCGCTGGTCTATCGACAAAAATTACCAAAGATTTGTCGCTAAATGTTGAGTACAACACTCAAACCTTAAGCATCGCAACTCCGGTAATTGACGGAGCTGACCACATTAAATCAAAAATTAATGTTGCTAAACTAGGCCTTTCTTACAACTTCTAACTCAACTACGCCCCTGCGAAAAATTTTTCGCAGGGGTTTTTCTTTGGAATTCTCTTTAAAAAAATCTCCCAAATCATGAAGCTTTTTTCAACTCTACTTTGCGCCACAATCTTACTTGCAAGCCCGTCTTACGCTACCGGAATTTTTATTGGAGCTGACGCATTATTTGCCACTTCTTCACATCGCGCAATTAGTCCTTCAACAATTTCTGGGCCAAAAGATGGCGATTACAAAGACGCTGATAAATTAAATTACGGTCTTAATGCCGGCGTCAGATTAGATCTGGCAAACCTATATGCTTCCGGCGAAGTTTTTTACGACAATCTCAAAACCTCATCAAAAAATTTTGAATCCTTTGACGGTAGCCTCAGCGTTGGCGACAGAATCAAAATCAACAATCGCTACGGCGTCAAAGCCAATCTTGGTTTGGCAATTTTTCCAATTCCAAAAATTACTCCTTTCATAACTTACGGTCTTGCCGGAGTTAACTACGCCAGCAATGTTTTGTCTGATAATGCCTCAGTAACAAAATCGAAATTAACTCCGATTTACGGCGCTGGTTTGTTGATTGATTTGCCTTTGGGAATTTCTGCCAAAGCCTCTTACGACTATCAGCAATTCAACATGCAATATGCTGAATCTGGTTCAAAAATTCGCACTCATCTTGGCGTTGCAAAACTTGGTTTAATTTACAATTTCTAAAAAATGTCAGTCACAATCAAAACGAAATATCTTGGCGAATTAAGAACGCAGTCAACTCACCTAAAGTCGCAAAACAGCTTAATCACCGATGCGCCTTTGGACAATAACGGCAAAGGCGAAGCTTTTTCGCCAACCGATTTACTCGCAACCGCTCTTGCCACTTGCATGATTACCGTAATGGGCATCAACGCCAATAAGCACGGCTTAAATATTGACGGCATCGATTGTGACGTGACAAAAATAATGGCAATAAATCCGCGCCGCGTTTGCGAAATTGTCATCGAATTAAATTTTCCAAAAAATAATTTTGACGAAGCGCAAAAAGAAATGCTACGCGATGCCGCCTACTCTTGTCCTGTTGCAGTGAGTTTGCATCCTGATTTAAAAAAGAGCGTGACGTTCAATTTTTAAGAAGATCGTCATGTTAAGAATTTTTCTAACTTGCCTGGTTTTTTATTTTTCACATGCGGCACTCGCCAGCGCCAAACCTTACTTCGGTGGCAATATTATTTCTCCAAACTTGTTAGATGAGCCATCGCCAGAACAGCATGAAAAAGAGGTTAAAGAAATTATTGAGCTAAAAAATAGTCTAACTTCTGATGAAATAAAACAGGCCTTGAAAGGGTACGCAGTAACTCCCGAAATCTTGATAAAACAAGTTGCACCAGAGTTAACCCGCAGAAAATATCCTCATCTTTATCACCTACTCTTGTACTAGCGGCCATGCCAATAGAGGCTAGACCATGGCTTATATTTTGGGATTGTTAATACCTGAAAAAAGGGCCGATTTTTTATTAGCCACCAAGCAAATCACTGAACGCCGCATCTTGATTGGCGAGCATTTTCCAAGCGACCTAAAAGCTGGTAAGCAATTGGCTCTTATAGTAATTGGCGGCTTAATTCAAAATTCTGAATTTCAGCGCGACCTAGAAGCGGCAAAAGAAGAAGTTAAAAATCTACAAGCCAACTAGCTGCGCACACCTAAAATGTGACAAATCGCTGTGGTTAATTCTGAGCGATTTAGCGTGTAAAAGTGAAAGTCGTTAACTCCCGCATCATGCAAAATGCGACACATCTCAACTGAAACAACGCCCGCAATTAATTGACGCGTATCTTGTTTTTCATCAAGACCTTCAAAAATTTCATCCATCCATTTTGGAATTGTCGCCCCGCACATTTTAGCAAAGTGTTTGGTTTGTTTGACGTTACTTACCGGTAAAATTCCTGGCACAATTGGAACTTTAATTCCGGCGTTTCTGCATCTTTCCACAAAATCCAGGTAAACATTGGTGTCGAAAAAAAACTGCGTGATTATTCGCGTTGCACCAGCATCAACCTTACGCTTCAAGTTATCGATATCTTCTTGAACGCTTTTAGCTTCGGGATGTTTGTCGGGGTAGCCAGCAACTGATATTTCAAAATCAGCAATTTTTTTAATGCCCGCAACCAACTCATTAGCATATTGATAGCCGTCGGGATGAAGTTGGTAATTCGGGCTTGAAGCCGGCATATCACCGCGCAAAGCCACAATGTGACGCACGCCCATTTGCCAATAATTCTTAAGAATTTCATCAACTTCATTTTTTGAAGCACCAACACAAGTAAGGTGCGAAGCTGGTCTTAAATGAGTTTCATCAATGATACGTTTTACCGTGTGATGCGTTCTCTCGCGAGTTGATCCACCAGCGCCATAAGTCACCGAAACAAAGCTTGGCTTAAGACCTTTGAGATTAGAAATTGCATCCCACAATTTCACTTCCATCTCATCAGATTTTGGAGGAAAAAATTCAAAAGAGACATTGATCCTGCGATTGCTTGAAACAACTTCTTCGAGCTTATTTGCATAAATTTTCATTATTTAATAAATCTGCTTCCCGGCTTGATGGCAGGAATATTTTTTAACTCATCTGGCACATTATTTTCGTCAAAAGTTTTTACATCGATTGTCAAAAGCGAAACCACTGGAACGCCCATTTTTTTCACCAAATCAGCGTCTCCCGAGCGATTAACCAATGAGGCCTCTGCCACAACTTCTGCGCCTAATTTTTTAACCAAATCAAAAGTTTCAAGAGATGATTTTCCGGTCGTAATCACATCTTCGATCACCAAAACTCGAGCACCTTTTTCCAGTTCAAAACCGCGACGCAATTCAAATTGCCCATTAACTCTTTCGCAAAAAATTGTCGGCAAACCTAGTTGGCGCGCCATTTCATAACCAACTACAACTCCTCCCATTGCGGGGGCCACAACGATATCAGCAAAATTTTTGCCTAATTTATTTTCGATTTTCTTGGCAAGCTCACTGCAAAGTTTTTCTGCTCTTTTTGGCTCCATCAAAACTCGTGCACATTGCATGTAAGTATCTGAGTGAAGTCCTGACGATAAAATGAAATGTCCTTTAAGAATTGCTTTTGCTTCAGCAAATTCTTGTAAAATTTCTTGCTCTTTTAGGTTCATGATTAAAATTGAAAAAAAGTTTTTTAGATGCCTGTCAAGTCAGCAAAATCAAGCCTAAACAAAAATATGCAAGACAAAAAATCCTACATTAACTCTGCCGTTAAAACTATCGAAATTGAAATTGAAGGGCTGAAATCTTTGCTCGATTTTTTTGACGAAAAATACATCGCCGCCGTTGATTTAATCTTAAACTGCAAAGGCAAGATCATTGTTAGCGGCATGGGAAAATCGGGACATATCGCTAATAAAATAGCCGCCACTTTCGCCTCAACTGGCACACCTTCTTTTTTCATTCATCCCTCTGAAGCAAGCCACGGCGACCTTGGCATGATCACGCAAGATGACGTGGTTATTTTGCTTTCTAATTCCGGCGAAACCAAAGAACTCAAAGACATTATTTATTATTGCAAACGATTTGAAATTCCCACCATCGGTATTGTGCGCCGCGCTGAATCTGAGCTTACCAAAACTAGCACTGTTGCTTTAGTTTTGCCTGCGGTTCCTGAAGCCAATTCCGTTAACGCTCCAACCACTTCAACCACGATGATGTTGGCAATTGGCGATGCTCTGGCAGTTAGTTTAATTGACGCTCACGGCTTTAATTCTGAAAAATTCGGCACTTTTCACCCAGGTGGAAAACTCGGTTCAAACTTTTTGAAAGTGAAAGAATTAATGCGCCGCGAAAAAGACGTGCCGCTGGTGAGAGAACATCAAAAAATGTCAGAAGTTTTATTTGAAATGACTTCAAAACATTTGGGCTGCGCTGGGGTTATTAACGACTCAGACAGTTTGATTGGCATCATCACCGACGGCGATTTGCGCCGCCACATCACCAATGATTTTTTAGCGCAAAGTGCTTTGGATGTAATGACTAAAAATCCACTAACTACTCAATGCGACACCTTGGCAGTTGAAGCAATTGCGATCATGAATAAAAAATTAATTACCAGCTTACTTGTTTTAGACGAGCAAAAAAAAGTTGTAGGGATTTTACATCTTCACGATTGCTTGCGAAGCGGAGTGGTTTAGAAAAAACTTTTACCAACTAAAAATAACTTTCATTCAACATGTCATCATTCGTCGCCTTCTCCTACTTGGTTTCAGCCACTCTATTTATTCTTTCGCTTTATGGCCTCTCCTCACCAAAAACTTCACGTGTGGGCAATTATTTTGGCATTGCTGGCATGGCGCTAGCGATTGTCACAACTTTATTTTTGCCTCAGGTTAAAAATATTTTTCCAATCTTACTTGCCATCGCAATTGGCGGCGCCATTGGTTACGCAGTTGCCAAAAAAGTGAAAATGACTTCAATGCCGCAACTAGTTGCCGGTTTTCACTCTTTAGTTGGTCTTGCCGCAGTATTAATTTCAGCTGGCGCTTTATGGATGCCAGAAGCTTTTAAAATTAGTACGGACGGTCACATCAAATTTGCCAGCCTAATTGAAATAGGAATTGGCGTGGTAATCGGCGCCATTACTTTCACTGGCTCTATCGTTGCTTTTCTTAAGCTCAACGGAAACATGAAATCACAATTCGTGCTTTTCAAAAATCCAAAACGCTCTTCAAAATTTGTCGCAATTGCTGGCGCAGTTATTCTTCTGGCTTTTATCGTTTTTGGCGGTTCGAAATTTTTATTCATTCTTCTCACCCTACTTTCATTCTTCATCGGCTTCATGCTAATCGCGCCAGTTGGCGGCGCCGACATGCCGGTGGTGGTTTCGATGCTAAATTCTTACTCAGGTTGGGCGGCAAGCGGCATTGGATTTACCCTTAACAATCCGCTTTTGATTATTGCAGGTGCTTTGATTGGCTCAAGTGGCGCGATCCTTAGCTACATCATGTGCAAAGCAATGAATCGTTCGATTTTCAATGTGATTTTCAGCGGCTTTAGCGAACAAGCCGTTGCAGTTTCTGGTGAGCAAAAAGAACAAAAACCAGTAAAGCTGGGAAGCCCCGAAGACGCTGCTTATTTGATGAAAAACTCTTCTTCAGTTGTAATCGTTCCAGGATACGGAATGGCCGTTGCAGGCGCTCAGCACGCTGTTGCAGAAATGACTAAATTGCTTGAAGCGGCGGGCGTCACCGTAAAATTCGCCATTCATCCAGTTGCCGGAAGAATGCCTGGCCACATGAATGTCTTGCTTGCCGAGGCCAATATTGATTACGAAAAAGTTTTTGAGCTGGAAGAAATCAACGGCGAGTTCAAATCAACCGATGTAGCTTTTGTAATTGGCGCCAATGATGTGACCAATCCAGCTGCTAAAACCGACAAAACCAGCCCAATTTATGGCATGCCAATTTTGGATGTAGAATTTGCCAAAACAGTTTTCTTCGTTAAACGCTCAATGGCGTCAGGTTATGCCGGAGTTGAAAATGAGCTATTCTTCAACGACAACACCATGATGATTTTTGGTGATGCGAAGAAGGTAGTCGAAGAAATTGTTAAAAATTTAAATTAAAAAAGCGGAGCTAGTTAAATGAAAACCAACGCAAATTCAGTAAAAGTCGGAAACGTCATCGAATACCAAAACCAACTTTGGAAAGTAATCAAACGCGAGCACGTAAAACCCGGTAAAGGCGGCGCTTACATTCAAGTTGAAATGAAAAATATCGTTACGGGCAACAAAACCAACACCCGCTACAATTCTAGCGAAGATGTTGATGTGGCCTACGTCGAGCAAAAAAATTATCAGTTCCAATATTTCGACCAAAATGAATTAGTCGCAATGGACATGGAAAATTTTGAAACTTTGCAATTCGCCAAAGAATTAGTTGGCGCACCTTTGCCATTTTTGCAAGAAGGCATGAATATTCAGGTTGAATATTGCAACGACAAGCCAATCTCAATTTCTATTCCTGAAACCGTTACTGGTATTATTGCCCAAGCAGACGCCGTGGTAAAAGGTCAAACTGCTGCTTCGTCGCACAAGCCGGCTATTCTTGAAAATGGTGTGCGCATCATGGTTCCGCCTTTCATCGAATCTGGCGAAGAAATTATTATCAGAACTGAAGATTTCACTTATGTCAGCAGAGCAAAATCTTCTTCTTAATTATCCATTTGTTAAAATGAGCGGAGTCGGCAATGACTTCGTCATTTTTGACGGCCGCCAAGCCCACATTCATCTTACTTCTAACCAAATCAAAAAAATCTCTGACCGTAAAAATATCGGCTGCGATCAATTGATTGTGATGCGAGAAGCTGTGGGTGTTGACTGCGTCATGGAAATTTACAATTCCGACGGGTCTTTGTCTGGCGCTTGTGGCAACGCCACTAGATGCGTTGCCTCAATTTTATTTTCTGAAAAACAAACCCTCGAAATCAAAATTCAAACCGCTGCCGGAATTTTAAGATGTACCCAAGATGATGATTTCATTTCGGTTAACATGGGCGCACCAAATTTTGATTGGGCGAAAATTCCACTTTCCCACGAAACTGATTCGCAAAAAATCTCACTTCTCAATTTTGAATTTGCCTGCGTCAATGTTGGCAATCCTCACGCTGTGACCTTTATTTCTAAGCCACTTTCTGACGAAATATTTTTCGACATCGGCCCCAAAATTGAGACTGACTCGATCTTCCTAGAAAAAACCAATGTCGAATTTGCCCAAATTATTTCTGACAATTTAATTGAAGTTCGGGTTTGGGAACGCGGCTCTGGCGAAACTCTGGCATGTGGCTCTGGCGCTTGCGCTGTAGCGATTTTGGCAATTCGTCAGGCTCTAGTAAAATCTAAAAAAATCACTATTCGTTTCAAAGGTGGCGACTTGCTAATCGAATGGAATGGTGATGGCACTGCCGTAATCATGACTGGCTCTTTTGAGAAAATTTTTGATGGTGCCATTGATGCAAAATTTTTTGGCTAGGTTTTTTTTAAGCGCCCTGCTCTTAATTTATTCCTCGGCTAACGCCCTTTCTCCCGAACCCAGAATTCCAGATGACGCCAAAGAACAGCGCGCCATGAAGCTGTTTTTAGAAGTGCGTTGTCTTGTTTGTGAAGGTCAAGTAATTGAAAGCTCAAATACGGAATTTTCGCTGGAGATGAGAAAATTAATTCGCCGAAAAATTCTTGAAGGAAAAAGTGATGAAGAGATTAAAACCGAATTGGTGAAAGAATTTGGCGAAGATATTTTGACTGAGATTAGTCAGAAGAATAATGGGTTTTTGCTGTGGATTTTGCCAATTTCCTTTGCAACTGGGCTAGCAATAATTTTTCTTCGAAAAACTAAAAATAATCAAAAATAACCTTAATTAAAGGACAATAATGATTCAAAAAAATCTCACAAAATCACTTGCCTTAGCAACATTTTCGTTAGCCTTGGCATCTTGCGTCTCTAGCAATCCTCTCACTACAACTTCTATAAATGTTAATAAGAAAGTAACAGAAGCTTTGGTTTATGGATCAAAAAAAACCATCACCCTAAACATTTCTAACAAATCCTTGGAAGACAAAAATTTTTTATATCGCATCGAAAGAATCGCTATAAATCCATCTACAGATTTGGCCTTTAAAAAGAACGGTCTTTGCTATCTTTATTACGAAGGAGAATGGAACACATTGCCTAACTTCCAAACTTTAAGCGCTGTAAAATCTGGAAAAATTGAGCAACCAAATATTTCTGTAGCAAACCGCCTCGAACAAATAGCGCTGCAGTTTTACGGCTATATCGAAGTTAAGAAAAGTGGTTTATATAATTTTTATACCCAGTCGGATGATGGCAGCAAAATTTATATCGATGGCGAATTATTAGTGAGTAATGACGGAATACATCCAATCACAGAATCTGGCGCGAAAATCGCTCTAGCAAAAGGATTTCATACTATAACTGTAGAGTTTTTTGAAAATTACGGCGGCGAGTTTCTATCAGTTTCTTACTCTGGCCCCGACATTCTTAAAAGAATTATTCCTGATAGCGCCTTCTACATTCCATCTTCATGGAACTGCGCCAACAGCAAAACAAACCTACTAATCAAGCCCGAAGATCTCGAATCTGACGAGTCTATCGATCTAACTCTTTAGACAAAACATTCAAAAGCTGCACCGAAAAATTATGGGCGCGCTCGGTGAATTGATTAATCCTCGCGCTAAAAATATTGTAGAAAAACACCGCTGGAATCGCCGCAAATAATCCCGCAGCTGTTGCGAGCAAAGCTTCTGCAATACCGGGTGCTACAACCGCTAAACTAGTATTTTTAGAAATCGCAATTCCTTGAAAACTGCTCATAATTCCCCAAACCGTTCCAAATAATCCAACGAAAGGTGCAGCTGATCCAACAATTGCCAAGAATCCCAAACCAGACTCCAAGCGTTGCATTGAGCGGTTAGAAGCCACTTCCATTTCACCCATTAAACGCTCTTTTAGCGAAGATTTTTTTTCAGTCGAATCGCTAATTACCTGCTTCACATTGCTTGATTTCCACTCTTTCATGCAGGCGATAAAAATGCGCGCCAGCGGGTGATTGTCATTCTTCTTGGCTTCAGCGTAAATATCTTCAAGCGAGACAGCTCCTTCAAAAACTTCTTCAAATTTGTCGCTGCGATTTTTGAGAATTCTAAACTTAATAATTTTATCAAAAATAATTGCCCAAGACCACATTGAGGCAATGACCAAAAGCAACATTACTAGCTGCACAATTATGTCGGCTTGAGTGACGAGACTTACGATTGAAACTGATGCGACTTTTTCCATGTTTTTAAAAATTAAATTAAACGATTTGCTCAGGGACCTGTAGCTTTTTTTACTCCTCCACCACCTCTCTTTTTCCCGAGATATTTGGCGGCGTTACCACTCCCTGCTCTTCCATTTTTTCAATTAAAATTGCAGCGCGGTTGTAACCGATTCTCAGCTGACGCTGAACGTAACTAATTGAAGCTTTGCGATCACGACGCACGATCATCACGGCTTTGTTGTAAAGGTCAGCGTCACTGCAACTTCCCCCGCCTTCAGAATTATCATCACCGCCAGCGCCAGAATCTCTAGGCAAAGACGCTTCAAAAGAAATTTGTTCAGATGGATCAGCTAATTCACTCAAATCCTGACTCTTAATAAAATTCACAATATTTTCGATTTCAGTATCTGAACAAAAAGGCCCATGAACCCGCGTCATTTTGCTGCCGCCTGACATGTAGATCATGTCACCTTGACCAAGAAGTTGCTCTGCGCCTTGCGTGCCCAAAATAGTTCGGCTGTCAATTCTTGAAGTAACTTGAAAAGAAATTCTAGTTGGAAAGTTCGCCTTAATCACACCCGTAATAACGTCAACTGATGGCCTTTGCGTTGCCATGATAATGTGAATGCCTGCGGCGCGTGCCATTTGCGCTAGGCGCTGCACTGAGTTTTCAATTTCTTTGCCAGCCACCAACATCAAATCAGCCATTTCATCAACAATCACCACAATAAAAGGTAATTTTTTCGGCTCAAATTCGATCTCTTCAATAATTGGTTTGCCGCTTGAAGGATCATATCCGGTCTGCACTTTGCGCGATAATTTTTCGCCAGTCAAAATCGCCTTCTCAGCTTTTTCATTGTAGCCGGCAATGTTGCGCACCGCGAAGCTCGACATTAAACGATAGCGCTCTTCCATTTCAGCAACCACCCATTTCAAAGCAATCACCGCCTTGCCCGGCTCAGTTACAACAGGTGCTAACAAATGCGGAATTCCGTCGTAAATTGATAGCTCCAACATTTTCGGATCGATCATGATGAACTTACATTCATCGGGGCGCAGCTTAAATAAAATGGAAAGAATCATCACGTTAAGGCCAACCGATTTTCCCGAACCTGTCGTTCCTGCAATCAATAAATGCGGCATTTTAGCAAGATCAGCAATCATTGTTTCGCCACCAATATCTTTGCCTAAAATAATCGGCAGAAAATGTTGTGAAAATTTGTAATCTTTGCTTTCAATCAATTCGCGGAAAAAAATCATTTCGCGTTTTGGATTTGGCAATTCGATACCAATTGAAGTTTTGCCTGACACCACCGCAATCCGCGCTGACACCGCACTCATCGAGCGCGAAATATCATCAGAAAGACCAATAACGCGTGAGGCTTTGGTGCCAGCCGCCGGTTCAAATTCATGCAAAGTCACAACTGGTCCAACTTTAGCGCCAAGTGAGGTTCCGTAAACGCCAAAATCTTCTAAAACTTTCAGCAACATTTTTGACTGAGCATCAACCAAATCTTTGCTGGTTTTTTTGTCTTTATTTTCGGCCGAGCGATCGGTGAGCAAATCGGCAAGCGGCAGTTGGTAGTTTGATTTTGCTGCACG
Organism: Rickettsiales bacterium; assembly: GCA_947442475.1. Classification (GTDB taxonomy): domain Bacteria; phylum Pseudomonadota; class Alphaproteobacteria; order Rickettsiales; family UBA1997; genus UBA2645. The sequence goes on along the minus strand of CANEVP010000002.1, from coordinate 69,817 downwards.
CACCGGCTTTTTGGTTTTGCTGCTTTTGATCAATTTGGCTTTTAAAACTTCGCGAGTTTCTTCCTCTTCTGGCGCCTCAAGCTCTTCTTCGCCTTGAGAAATTTCAATAGTTGGCGCACCTTCGCGCGGCTTGAATTCTACTGTTTCGTCTTTGAAAGAATTTAGAAAACGCTCAATTAAAAAACGCGCGGTGACGAAGCTGTAACGGAAAAAATAAATCCAATCAGCGAGTGCAATTTCAATAATTATTGAAGTCAGAATAATCGAAAAAATCAGCGCCAAAGCAGAAGTGGCAACAAGCGGCATGAAAGTAATTTTTGCCAAAATAAAATGACCGTTAACGCCGCCAAGACCGTTAAATTCCCACCAAGCTGGTTGCGGCAAAGTGGAAAAAAACACCGACCAACAAAGAATACAAAAAGGAGTAAGGGTGATTTTCGGCAGCAAATTTCTCACCCCATTGCGACTGCTGATTTTGGTGCCAATGCTAAAAATTATTAGGCAAAGAAAAAACGCTGAAAGCCCGATTAGCTGCAGCGACAAATCTGAAATATGCGAACCAAATGTTCCCATCCAGTTATTAATGTGATCCTGCGTTGAAACGGTGTTGAACGAAGGATCTTCCGAATTAAAGCTGAAAAGCGCCAAAGAAAACGCCAAAGAAAAGCCAATCAGAACGATTCCAAAAAGCCTCAGCAGTAGGCGTAAAATGATTTGATAAATTTTATCTGGCATTATTTTTCTTAAATTTAATTCGGCAAAGGTAGGTCAGGCAAGCCTGCTGGCAGTGAATCTTTTGCTTTTGAATCTTGAGCTTTTCCTGCCGCTTGCGCTTGTTTTTTCAAAAAGAAATCAGGGATTTCTACTTTAACCGGATCTTGATTTTGTTCTTGCGTCAAAGGTACTGGCGCTGGAATTTGCGTGATTGGACTTGTCGGTTCGGGATCTTGCAAAAGCGCTGCTGCTGCCTGATTTTCCAATGGATTTGGTGTTAAAAATTTCTTCGGATTTTCAGCAGTTGGTGCTGGGCTTGGGGTTGGATTTACTGCATTTGGATCGACCGCTGGCGGCGGAACCAACTTGTTCATTATTTCTTCTTCATGGGCCAATGCATCGGCTTTGCGCTTCTCTTTAGCGGCATTTAAAACTTTCTGCTCTTCAGCCTGCTCAACATCAAAAATCTTTTTGTAACTTTTTAGCGCCACACAAGATTCACCATCCCAACAACGATTTTTACCACATTCACAACTAAAAACCAAAGCCTGCGTGCACATTGCAAAGCGGTCAAACTTGTCGTGGCAAAAATCAGCACAACCATTGCCAAATTGATGCCAAACTCCTTTGGAATTTTCGCAAACACCGCGATCGTCAAAAGTGGTTGAGCGTGTAACTTGGGCTGAGGCAATTGATAAGAAAAAGAAAAAAGCAACTACAGCTAACATCGAACTCAATGTCACCCTGAGCCTGTCGAAGGGTGATTCTTGGGCACTAAGACTCGAATCACCCTTCGACAGGCTCAGGGTGACATTGAGTATGTTTGTAACAGTAATTATCATGCAGTCAGCTTTCTCAACTCTTCAATGATTTTATCACCCATTTCGGTGCAAGAAATTTTCGCTTCACCGACATTTGCAATATCCGCCGTTCTAACGCCGCGATTCAAAACATTTTCAACCGAGGCTTCGAGCAAATCAGCTTCTTTGGCGAATCCAAAAGAATATCTAAACATCATTGCCAAACTAAGAATAGTGGCGATTGGGTTTGCAATGTTCTTTCCAGCGATATCTGGCGCTGATCCATGGATTGGCTCGTAAAGTGCAAACTGTTTGCCATTTACTTGTTTTGCTCCAAGTGAAGCTGAAGGCAACATGCCAAGAGATCCGGTTAACATTGACGCCGTGTCTGACAAAATATCGCCAAACATGTTGCCAGTAAGAATCACATCAAATTGCTTTGGGTTACGCACCAACTGCATCGAAGCATTATCAACATACATGTGAGAAAGAGCAATTTCTGGATATTCTTTTTGGCCCATTTGCGTCACCACTTCGCGCCACATTTCAGTGGTTTCAATGACATTTGCTTTGTCGATTGAGCAAAGTTTTTTGCCCCGGATTTTTGCCAAGTCAAATGACACGCGAGCAATTCTTTCAACTTCTTTCGAATTGTAAGTCATGGTGTTGACACCTTGTCTGGAGCCATCTGCCAAAGTTGTAACGCCACGCGGTTCGCCGAAATAAAGGTCGCCCGTAAGTTCGCGAACAATCATGATGTCTAGATTTTCAACGATTTCGCGTTTCAAAGTTGAGCTATCGGCCAGCGCGTTAAAAACTTTTGCCGGACGTAAATTGGCAAACAATTCCAACTCTTTGCGAATTCCAAGCAATCCGCGTTCTGGACGATGTTTGTAATCAAGAGATTCCCACTTCAAACCACCAACCGCGCCAAGCAAAATCGCGTCAGATTCGCGCGCTAGTTTTACAGTTTCTTGCGGAAAAGGCGTGCCGACTTGGTCGTAAGCGATGCCGCCCAAAAGTGCATTTTCGGTTTCAAATTTTTTGTCGGTATTTTTAGAAAAAAATTCGAGAACTTTTTTAGCTTGTTCAACTACTTCCGGCCCAATGCCATCACCGTCGATTAAGAGAATTTTTTTAGTCATTTTGATTAGATTTTTAGTTTAGAATTTTTTGCAGCTCGCCGAAAAGCTTTTCCTCAAGCTTCTCGCCCTTAGAATCAAGCCAGTTTTGCGACGCTTCGTCAAAAGAAAAATAGTTGGCACCAGAAAAAGGTGATGAATACCAAATTTTTTGTGAGGCCGCGTGACGGTTGATAATGTAGGTTTGCGAGGTTGCTTCGATGATTATTGTTAAAATTCCATCGGAATATTCAACATCCAGTTTGGAATTTTTATCACGATTTTCGACTGCTTCAGAAAGCGCAGTTAAGACAGTTTCGCAGGATTTTAAGAAAGTTGATTCGAGCATTTTTTGATTGGTTTGGTTTTTTTAAATAAAATTTTTTTATCAGAAAACAAAAACTCAATGTCACCCTGAGCCTGTCGAAGGTTGATTCGTGGCACCTTGGTACCCAAAATCACCCTTCGGCTCAGGGTTACATTGAATTTTTATGACATTGAGTTTTTACGGGTAGATTTTTTTGACTCTCCAACCGTCTTCAAATCTTTCATAAACTTCTCTTTGGTGAATTCTAAATTCGCCCTCTTGCCAAAATTCTATTGTTTTTGGAACCACTCTAAAGCCCGACCAAAATGGTGGTCGCGACACTTCTTTGCCTTCGAATTCGCCGTTAAATTTGGTGATTCTTTCTTCAAATTCTTGCCAATTTTGCATTTCTTGTGACTGCTTTGAAGCCCAAGCGCCAATTTGACTGTCGCGTCTTCTTGAGGCAAAATAATCATTGGCTTCTTGCTCTGTCACCGCTTCTACCCCGCCTTCAATGCGAATTTGTTTACCTAAAATTCCCCAATAAAAACAAAGCGCGACATTTTTATTTTTTTCTAGCTCGCCACCTTTGCGGCTAGTCAAATTGGTAAAAAAACAAAAACCTCTCTCGTCAAATTTTTTTAACAAAACCATTCGTGACGAAGGAGAGTTTTTTTCATCAACAGTTGCAAGACACATGGCTGTTGGCTCGAAGATTTCTTTTTTGGCGCATGCCAAATCAAACCACTCAGAAAATTTCTGAAATGGTTGCGAAAGAGGAATTTTTTTCATTTGCGATTTTGATTGGAAAAAATTGAAAATAAGGGCAGTAGAAAATTTCTTAAAAAAACTAATTTCCAATCTTTAAATCATGCATCCACTAACTCGCTTTATTGTCCGCTGCACCATTGCTTTTGTGCTAATTTTTATTACGGCACAATTGTTCAATCGCTTCTGTTTGTTTAGCTACAAATGCCATCCGATTTATTTTTCAAAATACTGGCCGCGATCTGAGGGGGGAGAATCATTTAGCATCGATTTTGAGGTGATGAATAATAATTCAGATCTTCAGTTTGATGCTTTAGATACACGCATTTCTAGCGTTGTTAACCGAGTAAATACTGTAGAATTTTTTGCCAAAAATATTTCCAAACAGAAAATTGTTTTTCGCCCTTCTTTAAAGGTCGAACCTGAAATTTTTGAAAAATATATTAAGCGCATTAACTGCTTATGCTCCCACGAATATTCTCTCGCCGCTGGGCAAAGCGTCAAATTGCGAATGGAATTTTTTGTTGATCCTCAGATGGTACTTGACGCCACCTTTGAAGATTTGACTGGCGGCTTAAATAACAGCGCTGTTAAAATTTCTTACCACATTAAATAACTAAAAAAAACCACGCCACTTTCAGATAAAAATCTGAGTTGGCGTGGTTTTTTGTGGAAAATGAAGCTATCGTACTAAATTACTCGATTGATTCGATTTACTAGCAGCATTTTCAATCGCCTGCGCTGATTGTTTGACAAGAACCGATTGGATTGGATTATTCTGATCTATTTTTAATGTCTTTATCATTTTAATAACCTCAAGAGGAATATCAGACGAATTAAGACCATCTCTTTTTCCTTCTTCGAATCTACTATCCTCTCTTTTTAAGCCAGCTTTGGTGGTTTCTTTTTGGAAATCTGCCGAGAACTTTGCCATAGCGCGAAAACCTGGATCATCTACATATTGCATTGGAATTAGATTAATATCTTTAGCGAATTGGTTGGCTAAATTAATTCTATTCCGATCTTCCCTCATATTCGAAAATCCACGCTGCTCTATCGAAAACTCAATTATTTTAATGGCTTGCGCTGGGGTTAAACCATTTTTAGCAGCAGCAACTACAATAGCATTCGCCACTATATTATTCCTGACAGTTTCTGCTTTCTGATTGTCATCAACAATAGATGCAATAAGTTGAGAACCTCTTTGTTGGACATCTACTCGCTTTTGTTCTTTATAGGATGACACCTTAATCAACTCACCTATAAAATGATAAGCTTCTGGCTGACTTGGTGATGATGATGGATGAACGCCCCACTGGTTATGTAAGTCTCCTACTGGCACATACCCTTTTCGTCCTGACCTAGGCTGCTGCCGTTTCCTTTCTAATGCCTCATCTCTATCATTACAAAGCTTGCTAAACTTATCTTTATACGTCTCATTAAATTTTTGATCAAATTTACTTTTATCAAAACCCATTAACCCAATTAGTGTGTCGATATCTCTCTTTTTCAAATCTTTTGGTTGGACTGACTCCTGATTTCCATCCTGCACTGTTGAAAATACCAGAAGACCGTACTCATTAATACCGAAGTGTTTTTCTATATAACCTTGCAAATAATTAAAGCCTCCTTTCTCCCCATCAACAGATACCACTAGAGCTTCATTAATGGTGGCTTTATCACCCATAGTGCTAAGACTTTCTTTAAAAGCATCATACACAGCTTGATTGCAGGCTATTTGTTCTATCTCCTCGTCAGAAGTATCAGCGCCTTTACTACTCGTGAAATCTAGATGATGATCACCTTGTGCTACCTCACTCATCCATTCAAGTGTTCTTTTCTTCTTCAGAAATGCCCTGCATCTATTTTCAACATCCTTAGCTACATCAGATGAGACTGACTTAGTGTTTCCCGCATTTAATGTAACTATTTTAGGCACTTCAACTCGAGCCAACTCTTTTTCGACAACTATGAAATACTCTGCTCCGCTTTGTTTTGTAACAACGGCTACTTTTTGTTTTGTAACAGCGGCTACTTTTGCGTCATTAGCATCAGTTTGAGCTACATGATCGAGCTTCAATCCACCACCCAAATCAAGTTTTAAACCTGAGACCCTCAAATCTGAAACTACAGCTTTTAATGTTAGGTTATCAACTTCTGCAATTCTGTGGAATGGTTCTTCAATTACTGCAGAAAGACTTTCAAGATGGTCCCCATTCGTTTTAAGAAAGAACTTTTCACCCTCCTTTAGCTTTATCTTGTGACCTCTATCAAGGACTTCCTCTACCCCGTCAGCAGTAATATCCTTCCCCTCAACAACTCCTGTAATTTGCCTACTAGCATCCAGTTGCGCTTCACCAAAAAATGCCATCGCAATAGGATCATGCTTTTTTAACCCAACAACAATATTTCGATTATCATTATCTTGATAATGGAAAGCCCTATAATCACCTTGCTCAATAAAATTAATTCCACCTGGAAGGCCAGTGTTTGGCTCGCGTCTTGAGAAACACTCAAGAACTTCTTCGAAAGCTGGGGTTACTGCACCATTTATATTATGAGTATACTTACTTTTGATCTCTTCCCTCATATCGCTTAACAGCTTTTGTATTTTTGCGTTTTGAGAAGTAGTAAAAACTTTAAATTTTAAATCATCTGCAAGTGGATTGGCAGTTTTGATTGTTGAATCTGATCTTTGATAAGGAGCTTGGTGGACTTTTTTCCCCTCATCTTCCCCAAACCTAATATTCCGATGAAGATTAATTTTTCCCGACATAGGTTTAGGATTCTGGTCATCCACAGAAAAATCATCCTCTTCTACCAACTTTCGAGACAACTGCGCCTCAATTTCACCACAAACTGTCTCAGCCAAATTAGTTTCGATATCTCTAGCTCCACTTTTGGTCGCTAAATAAACTCCTTCCTCGTTTATTAGGTAGGCACTATTATCAATCTTACATTCAACAGTATCATCATCATCCGTTATGTTTCTGGTGAAGGTAATATTGCCAATAGCAACAGCGTCATTTCCACCTAAACGTTCATCAATTCCTTCTAGAAGAGACTTAATTCGACGCTGCAAAAGTGCTTCGGTAGATAAAAGCGAGATACTATCCGCCCCATCCGACGAGTCCACCAGCACCGGTCCTATTCTGTTAACCATAACAGAACTATCATCTCTATGCTCCAACACAGCAGGATCTGGATAATTCTGATCCACAGATGTATCCACTATCTCTAGAGGATTACCTATTAAAGCTTCAATTTTTTTTGAAGCAGCTTTTGAAGCAACATCATAGACGCTATACATAAAACTCGACGCTACCTTATTAATCATGTTGGCATGAACTTGAGAATCTCCGCCAGCATGATTGTTTAATTTTTCATCTTCCGACAATTCTATTAACGGATCATGTTTACTAGATTTATATGAATTAATGGAATCTGAATCGCTTCCATTTCCATCACCACTAGTTAGATCTGAATTAATGGAACTTGAATTGCTACCTCCATTTCCATCACCCTCATTTAGAATATTGGCGCCCCCAGATTTACCCGCTATCTCACCTGATATTTTAACTTCAGCAGTCTGTTTACCATTTTTTTCTTCTGGAGCAATCTTTTTACCCTTTTTTTCTTGTGGAACAATCGGTTTACCCACCTCGTCTACAGTTACAACTGTTAAAGTATTATCATCTGCAACGTTCGACACCAGTGAGTTGTCCTCAGGGAAAACAATGGCGTCTTTAGGTCTAACAATCGTAGGAACTGTATTAACTACCGCTTGAAGTGTACCATAAACAACCTCCTTCACCAAGGCTGTTCTAGCTTCCAAAGACGGAAATTTTTTATTAAATCTTTCTATAGCTTTTCCTGTATCAGTTATTTCTTTAACCTCGCTTTTATCAACAGTACCTACACAAAACTGGTCGCCTTTTACCCCAACAAAATAGGTATATTTAGCATTATTTTTTACACTGGTATATTTATACTCAACTCCAAGATACGGATTTTCTTCCTCTCCATATTTAACAAACGCCATCGAGTTTTGTTGTTCTAAAACTTGCCGCAACACAGCAAGACCTGGATTAGATGCAGCCATATTATCTATACACGCCTGAATTGCTTGAATAGCTGTGACATGATCTTTTGTCACAATCTGATTTGATCTCATTTTATTTTAAATTTTTGTTGGTTAATAAAAAGTTTCTAATCTCAAACCCTCTTCCAAATTGTCTCATTTTTTACAACATCTTCCAGAAGAATTCCTTTTGCAAGCATATTTTGCCTGATCTCATCGGCTAGTTGAAAATTTTTATCCTGTTTTGCTTTTAGGCGCAGAGCAATTTGTTCATTAATTTCAGTAAGATCTACATCGCTTACAACCTCTTGCCCTTTAAAAAACCCTTCATCGATTAGGCCTAGAAAATCAAGGGTTGCGGCAAATTCATTTTTTAAATTTTCATCATTTGTTGCTTTAATTTCTTTTGCCATTTCGTGAAGCGTGGCAATCACTTTTGAAATGTTTAAATCATCAGCTAAATCTGCTAAAATTTTTTCAGACAATTTACCCTTGGTTGAGGTGCCAGCTTCAATAACTGAATAAAATTTTTCCAAAGATTTTTGCGCGTCGTCCAAAGCTTTCTGATTAAAATCAAACGGCTTGCGATAATGAGTTGAAAGCAAAAGGTAGCGAATCGCCACACCCAAAACGCCTTTATCTAAAAGATCGCGCACCGTGATAAAATTTTTCAGCGACTTGCTCATCTTTTCGCCATCCACAGTTAAAAACCCGTTATGGATCCAAAAATGGGCGTAATGCGAGTTGGGGTTAGCGCAGCGACTTTGGGCAATTTCGTTTTCGTGATGCGGAAATTGCAAATCGGCGCCGCCGCCGTGAATGTCAAAATCAGCGCCCAAATATTTTGAACTCATCGCTGAACATTCAATGTGCCAGCCGGGGCGACCTTTGCCCCACGGGCTTGCAAAAACGCTAGAAACATCGTCTTTAGCGTCAGCTGGTTTCCACAAAACGAAATCGAGAGGGTTTCTTTTGTAAGTGGCAATTTCAACGCGTGAGCCGGCGATCATTTGGTCCAAATGACGATTAGAAAGCTCGCCGTAATTTTTGTAAGATTCGACATCAAACAAAACGTGGCCTTCTGAGACGTAAGCATTTTTATTTTTAATTAACTGCTCAATCATCACAATCATCTCAGCAATGTGAGTGGTGGCGCGCGGCTCGTGAGTTGGGCGCAAAACGTTTAGCGCGTCAATGTCAGCGTAGAAAAAATCAGTGATTTTGGCGGTTAGCTCTTGGATTGAAATTTTTTGTTCTTTGGCGGCGGCGTTAATTTTGTCGTCAACATCGGTGATGTTACGAACGTAGGTAACTTGAGGAAAGACTTGGGAAAACAAACGAAAAAATAAATCGTAAACCACCACCGAACGCGCATTGCCTAGGTGCGGTCGATCATAAACCGTGGGCCCGCAAACATACATTTTTAAGTGATTCGGATCGATCAACTTAAGCGCTTCTTCTTTGCGAGTTAGCGTGTTGAAGAGTTTGATTTGGAGAGTCATAAGTTACAGGTAAAGCTCTTTGATAATTTTATTTCGCAGATAATTTTTATTCTTTGCGCCCGAATATTTTGTAATCACTTCGCCATCTTTCGAAATCAAAACCGTAAAAGGAATGCGATTGTCGTAGCGAATATTTTTCTTTTGCAAAAATTCAATGAAGCCTTCTTTGAAAGCCAAAAAGCGCGGTTCAAAATAAAATTCGCCATATTTATCAAGATAAGCTTGCAGAGCTTCGGCCTCAAGTTTGCGGTCAATTGCCAATGAAATTACCCGTAGATCAGTGTTTTGAAATTCGCGGGCAATTTCATTAATCACCGGAAAATTTTTCACACAAACTTTGCACCAAGTTGTGTAAACATAGAGCAAAATTGGTTTGCCGTCGGCTTTTTCAAATTCGTTAGCAACTTGCGCTGTCGTCATTGAAATTGGCAGCTGTGAATTAAAGGCGATATTTTTCGACTCAGGAATTTTCACATCCACTTTCGCAACATTTTCGACAAAATATTGCCACGAAATCATGCCCACAATGGCACCAACCGCAATTACTAAAAATAACATTTTGAAATTTTTTTGAGATTTTTTCTTGGGAAACGGAATGATTTTTTGATTCATTAGGTAAAGAAGCTTGAACTTAAAAGGCGCGCACAAAATAATCTTTTTTTACGCTTTTTTTCGCAACTTTTAAATTCAATGTTAATCAAAATAAAAAATCTCAAACTTCGCACCAACCTTGGCGTTCACAATTGGGAAAAAACTTTCGATCGCGAAATCATAATCAATGCCGAAATCGAAAGCGATTTCACTCTTGGCCTTGAAAGCGACAATATCGAAGACACTTTGGATTACGATATAATCACCACCAAAATCAAAAAATTAATTGCCGAAAATAAATTCAAACTAATCGAAAAAATGGCGCAGGAAGTGATGAATAAAATCATGGAAGATGCCCGGGTTAAAAGCTGCAAACTAGAAATAGACAAGGTTGGCGTGGTTGAATTTGTTGAGTCATTTTCAGTGACAATTGAACAACACAGAAAAAATGGACATTAAAACCGAAGAAATTTTAAAACTTTTTTACTCGCATCTGCGCATCAAAAATTTTCTAACAATTTTGTGCTATTGCTTGATTGTGGGCGGCGTTTTTGTTTATGTTTTTTACGCTTTCAATCAAGGTCGCACCATTAAGCTGGTTAGCGATTTCAAGAAGAAATCAAAATCTTATGAAAGCGAAAAAATCATGACTAATCCGCGCATTAAATTTGAACATGGCGATGCGCAAATTTATCACATTCAAGCCAAAAAAGCCTTTCACAAAAACAATCAGGAAGCCATTTTATACGATGTTTTTGCGACAGGCGAAATTGGCAATATCACGGCCGGCGAATTAGAAATTGACGAAGAAGGTGACCATTTAATTTTTACAAAAAATCCGATTTTAATTTTGAATAAGACAAGCAAATGACAAATAAATTTGGTGAAGTTTTTTCTTTTACCTCTTGGGGCGAAAGCCATGGAGAAGCAATTGGCTGCGTGGTTGACGGCTGCCCTTCTCTGCTTGATTTAAACGAATCTGATATTCAAAAACATCTCGATCGTCGTCGCCCCGGACAATCAAAATTTACAACACAACGCCAAGAAACCGACCAAGTAAAAATATTTTCTGGGGTCTTTGAAGGCAAGACTACCGGCACTCCGATTAGTTTAATCATTTTCAATCAAGATCAAAAAAGCGGCGATTACGGCGACATTAAAGATAAATTTCGTCCTTCTCACGCTGACTACACTTATTTCAAAAAATACGGCATTCGCGATTATCGCGGCGGTGGCAGATCATCAGCTCGCGAAACTGCAATGCGCGTTGCGGCTGGCGCTGTTGCTCGTAAAGTTTTAGAACGCGAAAAAATTGAAATTACTGGCTACTTAACTCAAATCGGCGAGAAAAAAATCGACCGCACTAAAATTGATTTCTCACAAATTGATCAAAATGATTTTTTCTGTCCTGATGCCGCAGCTGCCAAAAATTTTGAAGATTATTTGCTCGAAATCAGAAAGGCCGGTGACTCTGTTGGCGCGATTATCGAGGTTGTAGCAAAAAATGTTCCAGTTGGTTTGGGCGAGCCAATTTACAATAAATTAGATGGCCGAATCGCCGCGGCAATGATGTCAATTAATGCTGTCAAAGGCCTCGAAATCGGCATGGGAATGGAAGCGGCAACTAAAAAAGGTTCTGAGCTGGCTGATGAAATGTGGATGGAAAATGGCGCGCTGAAATTTTCTTCGAATCACTCGGGCGGAGTTTTGGGCGGCATTTCTTCTTCGCAAGATATTGTGGTGAGATTTGCGGTGAAGCCAACTAGCTCAATTTTAATTCCAAGAAAAACCGTCGATCTTAATGGAAATAATTGCGAAATAATCACCAAAGGCCGTCACGATCCATGCGTTGGAATTCGCGCCGTTCCAGTTGGTGAAGCAATGTTGGCTTGCGTTCTAGCTGATTTTATTCTGCTTAATAAAGCGCGTTCTTAAAATAAATTCCAACCCTGACGCGCTTTTAATTTTTTTCGTTGATTGCGTATTTTGCAAAAATAGCTTCACCTTCCAAGTTCAAGTATTTTACTTGAATTTTCCTCGATTAACAAAATCAAAAAATATGAAAAATTTAGCAAAACTTAGCGCCATCATGTCTCTAATGGTAACAACAGCATTCGCTCAACCGCAAATGGGTGGCGGACAACAAGGCGGTCAAAAAATGGAAAAACGCGAAGAGCGCAAAGAACAACGTATGAAAAACCCTGGTAACACTGGCGTAAATGTTACAGGTTCTGCGTCTCCAAAAGGCAAACCATCAGCTCCCGCTAAAAAATAATTTAACTTAGAGTTGAAAAATAAGCCGGCCTGAAAAGAAATTTTCAGGCCGGTTTTTTATTGCGTGAATTTTAGTGGAAAAATGAAGGATTTGAATTTTGAGCACAGTGCTCAAAATTAACTTTTAACCAGCAAAATCAAGGCCTGAGAAAAATTAGAGGTGCAAAACTTGATGCAATTTCTGTAACGCCACCACCTCACCTTGCGGATGATCCCAAACATATGAAATAACCGACAAAAAATCGGCGCCAGCTTTTACCAAAGAGGCACAATTCTGATCGTTAATTCCACCAATAGTCACTATTGGTAAATTCACCATTTCAAAACACCAAGTGATGATTTCTGTAGTTGGATTGCCGCGAGATTTTTTGGTTTTGCTTTCGAAAAAAGCGCCGAAAGAAAGATAATCCGCACCCTGCTCCGCAGCCTCCATGGCGAGATGTCTTGAATCGTAGCAACTAGCACCAATGACAAAGTTTTCTGGAGCTTTTTTTCTAACTAAAGCAATTGAACCGTCTTCAACGCCGAGATGAACGCCGTCAGCTGCAACATCAGCAGCAATTTCGTAAGAATCGTTTAAGAGAAATAAGCAGTTATTGGCGTGGCAGATTTTTTTTAATTCGGTTGCGATTTTTTTTAGCTCAGCAGTTTCGTAGTTTTTTAGACGGAGCTGAAAGGTTGGAACAAGTGAGGTTTTTAGGGTGTTTTCGAGGCGCGTGGAGAAGGTTTTTAAGTCGATTTGCGGGGGGGAAATTAGGTAGATTTGGGACATTTTATTGAGGATTTGAGTCTGTAAATAAACACCCCCAACCACTCCTACAAAAAAGAGGGATTTTTAGTTCGAGCTCGATTTTGAGTAGCTCCCCTCCTTTTCATAGAGAGGGGTTGGGGGTGGTTTTATTCGCGAACTCAAATCAACTACTTCTTCCGCCTAAAAAACGCCGGAACATTCAAAATATCATCATCAACTTTATCACTACCAACACCCGAATCTTCTTCGTCAAAAATTGTCGCACTAAAAAACTCACGACGCTTCTTATCTGCTTCGTGAGATTTTTCAGACCCTGCGCGCGCCTTTACTTTTTCTGGCGCAGCTTTTTCAACGATAATTTCTTCAAGCTCTTCTTCGCGGCTTTCTTGTGGCTCGTCCTTAACTTTTGAAGAATTCATAAAGCTAAAAAGACTAAAACCGCTGCTTTCTTTTTTAGCGGCTGGCTTGGCTTTAACGTTTTGCTTGGCTGGCCTTTCAACAGTTACTGATTTTCTTATTTCGATTTTTTCTTCAACAACCTCTTCCTCGTCAAACTCTTCTTCATGCAGCTTTTCTTCTAATTCTTTACCAAAAAAACTCACTTGTGCAAAACCATTTTCGTCAGTGATGCCGTGCTTTTTTTCGTGATGCTGCTCAGCTTTTCCGTAATTTTGGTTTTCTTCTTTAGCGTAAGATTTTTTCGGTTTGAAATTTACGTCGCTGATCTCTTCAACATCTTCATCTTGCACTTTGGCTGAAACACCCGGGTCAAAAAAACTTTTTTCTGAAGTGCTTTTTGCAGTTCCCGAGTCTGAAAAATTCACCTTGAATCTGCTTGGTTCAGAGGTTTCTGGAGCTTTCAAAGTGTCGCGTCTAAATTCATCTGCGTCAATTCCGGTGGCCACAACTGAAATTCTGATTCTGCCTTTCATGTTTTCGTTAAAGGCTGATCCGAAAATAATATTAGCGCTTGAATCAACTTCTTTTTTAATCGCATTCACCGCCATATCGGCTTCAAATAGCGTCATATCTGGGCCGCCGGTCATGTTAACTAACACGCCTTTTGCACCTTTAATTGAAATATCGTCAAGAAGTGGATTAGAAATAGCCGCTTCGCAAGCAGCGATAGCGCGGTTTTCACCGGTTGCCTCCCCAGTTCCCATCATCGCTTTACCCATTTTGGTCATAATGGTTCTGATGTCGGCAAAGTCCAAATTCACTAATCCCGGCATAGTGATAAGATCAGTAATGCCGCGAACGCCGGCGTGCAAAACATCGTCAGCCATTTTAAAAGCTGATTCAAAAGTTGTATGCTCGTTAGCAATTCTGAAAAGATTTTGATTTGGAATAATAATTAACGTGTCGACATATTTTTTTAATTCTTCAATGCCGGCTTCCGCAGTTTCCATGCGGTATTTTCCTTCAAAGTGAAAAGGCTTTGTTACTACACCAACTGTCAAAATCTCACGCTCACGCGCTAATTTTGCAATTACTGGAGCAGCTCCAGTTCCTGTTCCACCGCCCATCCCCGCAGCGATGAAAATCATGTTATTGCCTTCTAAAAGCTTCTCGATTTCTTCGACATTTTCTTCAGCGGCAGCGCGTCCGCGATCAGGAAAAGATCCAGCTCCCAAACCTTTAGTGGTTTTCACACCCAATTGAATTTTATGCTCAGCGAGAGAATTTTGCAGAGCTTGCGCGTCAGTATTTGCCGCAACAAATTCAACCCCTTCAAGGTTGGCGCGAATCATGTTATTGATGGCATTTCCACCAGCACCGCCGGCGCCAAAAATAGTGATTCTTGGCTTCAAAAGATCTGGTTGTGGGATATCAAGTTTTAAAGACATAGATTTAGATTTTCTTGGTTTGGTCATAAGAAATTAAAAGTTTTTGTTCCTTATCCATTCGGGATCAGGAAGCGCGACACAGATCGCGTCCCGCTTTACGGGGAATCCCATTTTCGCATGTCAAACAGGGAAATACGAAAATTTTTTTGCGCTTTTTATGAAGAGATTATTACTACTTCAAGCTGTCATTTGTCACAGCATTTTGGTGCGCCACCAAAGCTGTTCTTACAATTTCATCTTCCAGATCAATTACGATTGAACCCTTGTCTTTGCTAGCTAAAAGCTCGATAAAGTTAAAAACATTTTTTGCAAAAAGTTTACTCGCATCACCAGCGATTCGACTTGGGAAGTTTTCGTGACCAATAATTTTTACGCCACCAATTTCAACAATCTTTCCCATTTCGGTCAAAGCACAATTGCCTCCATTTACCGCAGCTAAATCAACAATGATTGCACCTGCTTTCATTGATTTTACCATTTCTTCTGAGATTAAAATCGGCGCTTTTTTTCCAGGAATTAACGCGGTGGCAATTACCACATCTTGGTTTTTGATGGTGTCTTTCAACAATTGCTCTTGGAGTTTTTTATATTCGTCGCTCATTTCTTTAGCATATACTCCGTCGTTTTTTTCATCAGTTTTTACTTCGATAAATTTGGCGCCCAAGCTTTGCACTTGCTCTTTGGCAGCAGTGCGCACGTCGAAAGCAGAGACAATTCCGCCCAATCTTTTGGCAGTTGCGATTGCTTGCAATCCAGCAACACCCGCACCCAAAATTAAAAACTTTGCCGCAGAAATTGTGCCCGCCGCCGTCATCATCATCGGCACTGCTTTAGGCATTTCATAAGCGGCTTCAATTACTGAAACGTAACCAGCTAAATTGCTTTGTGATGAAAGTGTGTCCATAGTTTGCGCGCGAGTAATACGTGGCAAAAGCTCTAACGCAAAAGCAGAAACGCCTTTTTGCGCAAGCTGCGCGATTTTTTCTTTTTGAAAATATGGATTAAGAAGTGCGATGAATACCACTCCCGCTTTGGCTTTAGAGAAATCAATATCAGCTCTTTGCACTGAAATAATGGCGTCAACTTCTGGTAAAATTTGCGAAATATCTGAGATGATTTTAGCGCCTGATTTTTCGAAATCGACATCGAAAATAGAAGATTTTTCTCCAGCTTTTGCTTCAACGAAAACTTCAATTCCGAGTTTTTGATATTTTGAAACTAGCTCGGGTGTAAGAGCAACTCGGTTTTCGCTTAGATGATTTTCTTTTAGAACTAGGAGTTTCATGACAAGTAATGATTGGAGTTCTGCTAAAGAGCCCGCTTACGCTCTTACGAGCTACAGCGCGGTCACTCGCTTTCGCTTACGCTTCAGTCTTGCTATCCCTGCGGTCTAGCTGTGTCTGTAGCGTAAGCGAAAGCGAGTGGTACGGTCGAGAAGATTTGAACTTCCACGGGTTTTACCCCACAACGACCTCAACGTTGCGCGTATACCAATTCCGCCACGACCGCATATTTTTGTTCTTAACTAACTAGAGGTTTTAGCCTGTTCAAAGCCACGATGAAAGCTGATAGATCATGGTTTGGATGGGTTTTTAGATCAGTTGCAAAATTGTCAAACCGCTCAACTAAGAATTCGACAGTTTTGATCCAATTATTCAAAGAATCCACTTCGCAAAGAGTCTTATCTTCACAACTGAAATCAACAACTTCTTTGGCGATTTTCATTTGGTAAGAATAAAGGTCTTCGAGAATTGTTTTGCTTGAAAGTTTTTGCCAACGATCAGTGAAACTCAAATTAGAAACCTTACTGCGCAGCCATTTCAAAGAGAATCTGGTGCCAACAGCAAAGTAAATTTTAGCGATGGTTTTCAGATCAAAATTCGACGCTGCTGAAATTTCAGCAATGTCAAAAGCTGACGCAACCGGATCCATCGCCGCAATTTTTTCAGCTAATTTGCGATCAACATTATTGAGATAGTAACGCTCAATTTTTCTTTCGAACGAATCGCGAGAGGCTTGCGCCAACACTTGAGATAATACCGATGAAAGTTCGTCAGCAATTTTTCTAAAGCGTGTAACTGTTGTTAAAACATTGCCTTTTGATTGATTGCGCAACAACCAAGTCACCGATCTTTCGAGTAATTTATTTGCACTCAAAAACATTTGAGTTTGCACGTGAGTTGAGATTTTTCCGTCAAGATTTTCAACCTCTTCCCAAACCTCACGAAGCCTGAATGAATCGCAAGCAATGATGAAGCTTTTAACCACATCAACCACGCTAAATCCAGTATCTTGGCAGATTTGATTGACGAAAGTAATGCCAATTCTATTAACGATGAAATTGGTAATTTGAGTGGCGATGATTTCGTTGCGAAGCTGGTGATTAGTGACTTCGTAAGCAAATTTTTCCTGCATCAATTTCGGGAAGTAAGAAAATAATTCGCTCTCGAAATATTTATCCTTCACCAAATTTGAGGCGAGAATGTTGTTGTAAATATCCATTTTAGAATAAGCCAACATTACGCAAAGCTCTGGGCGAGTAAGACCAATTTTATCAACTTGTCTTTTATCGATTTCTTTTTTCGAAGGTAAAAATTCGATTTTACGATTTAAGAAGCCGGTTTTTTCTAACTTATCTAAAAATTGCGCCTGCTCTCCAAGGGCTGAAATACCTTGTGATTTGGCAATTGAAATCGCCTGAGTTTGCAAGCGGTTGTCGTTTAGAACTAATTGCGAAACATTCTCGGTCATTGATTCGAGAACTTTATTTCTTTCTTCGAGAGTAATTTTTTTGTCGCGCATCGCAGCGGTAAGTGCGATTTTGATATTTACTTCGTGATCCGAACAGTCAACACCGGCCGAGTTATCCATCGCATCCGTATTAATGTGACCGCCATTTAAAGCATATTCAATACGACCTTTTTGAGTGAAGCCAAGATTGCCGCCCTCGCCGATCACTTTGCAACGAAGCTCATTGCCATTGATGCGAAGATCATCATTAGCGCGATCGCCAACTTCTTGGTTTGATTCGTCGGTTGCTTTTACGTATGTACCGATTCCACCATTCCACAATAAATCAACTGGCGCTCTTAGGATAGCTCCCATCAATTCAGTTGGGGTTAATTCATCTTCTTCAATTGCTAACACTTGCTTAACTTCAGGTGAAAGTTGGATTGATTTGGCGCTTCTTTCGAAAATGCCGCCGCCCTTTGAAATTAGTGATTGGTTGTAATCCATCCAGCTTGAACGCGGTAAGTTAAACATGAGTTCACGCTCAACAAAAGATGTTGCTGAATCTGGCGTTGGATCAAGGAAAATATGCATGTGGTTAAATGCCGCAACCAACCTGATATGCTTTGAAAGCAACATGCCGTTTCCAAAAACGTCACCAGCTAAATCACCAATTCCAACGCAGGTGAAATCTTGCGTTTGAGTGTCGATTCCCATTTCGCGGAAGTGGCGCATTACTGAAATCCAGCCACCTTTTGCGGTGATGCCCATTTTCTTGTGATCGTAACCAACTGAACCGCCAGAAGCAAAAGCATCACCCAACCAAAAATTATATTCGGCAGAAATGCTATTTGCGATGTCAGAAAAAGTTGCAGTTCCTTTGTCGGCAGCAACAACCAAATAAGGATCAGAATCATCATGCATCACAACATTGTGCGGATGCTCGATTTTATTATTTACGACATTGTCAGTGACGTCTAGAAGGCCGCGCAAGAAAGTTTTGTAGCATTCAATGCCTTCTTTTTGAATTTCATCACGGCTAAGCCCCGCCATATCGCGCTTCAAAACAAATCCACCTTTTGAGCCAACCGGAACAATTACGGCATTTTTAGTGGTTTGAGCTTTCACTAAACCCAGAACTTCAGTTCTGAAATCTTCCTGACGGTCAGACCAACGAAGTCCACCACGAGCGACTTTGCCACCACGTAAGTGAATTGCTTCGACTCGACTTGAGTAAACGAAAATTTCAGCGTAAGGCAATGGCAATGGAAGTTCAGGAACTTTTTTGCAATCGAATTTAAATGAGACGTAACCTTTAAAGCCGCCATCTGGCGACACTTGGTAATAGTTTGTACGGATAGTTGCGTTAATTGCACCAAATACTCTTCTAACAATCGTGTCGTCAGTAATATCTTTTACTTTGCTTAATTCGACTTTGATTTGAGCGACAATTTTTTCGACTTTTTTTAGTCTTTCTGCCAAAGAAATTTTGATCGCTGGATCAAATTTAGTTTCAAATAGAGTGATTAATAACTCTGTTAATTCGCTATATTTTGCGAAAACTTCCGCAATGTTAGATTGGCTGTAATGGAAACCAGTCTGATAAAGATATTTAAAATAAGCACGCAGCATATAAACCTGCTTCCACTGTAAATCAGCGGTTACAACTAGTTTATTCAAGAAACCAACTTGCATCACATCTTGCCAAATTAACGAAACTGTAGTTTCAAAATTTGCTTTAACTTTTTCAGAGAATTTGTGGCCCTGCTTGCTTAGGTTTAAGTGGAAATAGTGAATCCAAACTTTTTGTTTTGATTGGTTTTTTCCATCTTCATCAATACTGACAACGTAAGTGTGTTCTTGAATCACGTTGAAGCCAAAACTTTCAAGAATTGGCATAATTGTTGAGAGAATTAACTCTTTTTCCGGAGAATAAATTTTAAGCTCAGTAACGTCTGCAGCCAACAAATCAGATGATTTATAAAGATCGAATAAAGCTGATTGCGACTGCAAGCAATCTTCAACGCGCGAAATATCAATTGCGGCGCGCTTCGGATCAAAGCGGTTAATGTAACTAACCGAGAAGGCATTTTTATATTTTGCAAAAAGTGACAGTTGTTTTTCTACACCAAATTTTTCTACAACCGCTTCAGCTAAATCATCACTCCAAACTTTGGTCATTTTGGTGATTTCTTTTTCAACGGTTAGCTCGTCAATCGCCGGAATGCCTTTGTTGGTGCGCACAATTACGTGAAATCTGATCAAGTTAGAATCGTTAATTTGCACGAAAGAATCGGCGATTTCGCCTTTGTAAATCTCAGCTAAGTAATCTTTGATTTTGTCACGCAATTCAGAGTTGCTGCGATCGCGTGGCGTGAAAATTAAGCAGCTAACAAAGCGGTTAAATTTGTCTTTGCGAGCAAAAAAGCGCACTTGCGAACGTCCGCAAATTGCAACAATTCCAGTAGCATTTTTTAGTAAATCTTGGGGGCTGATTTGGAATAATTCGTCGCGCGGATAAGATTCTAAAACCGAAACTAAATCTTTGTAATTGTGACTGCCTTTGATGTAGCCAGAATCTTCGATTACTTTGGCAATTTTGCCGCGAACCAATGGAATTGAGTTGATGCTTTCGTGGTAAGTTGACGAGGTGAATAAACCAACAAATCTGAATTCTCCGGTAACCTTTCCGTCAGCAGAAATTTTTTGCACGCGAACTCTTTCAGCGTTAGCAATTCTATGAATTCTTGATCGGTAACGTGATTTTAAAACTTCGATTACGTAAGGATTGGCGATTGAATCACCAACTTCTTCAAAAGATGAATTTAAAACTTCAGGTCTGAATTCATCATATTCTGAGCGGAAAATTCCGAGTCCGGCCTTATTTTCTTCTAGGCGATATTCGCCTTTTTTGACTTCTTTAATATCGAATTCTTTGGCACCCAAAAGAATAAAATTTCTACCACCAATCCAAGAAATAAATTCTTTAATTTCGGCAGTTTCTTGGCTGATTTTTTTGGCATGATCAATTTGATTTGAGGCTTTCTTAGCAAGCTCAATCATATCTTTCCAATCTTCAACAACTAAACCAACAGTTTTTAAAATTTTGCCGATATTTTCGCTGAGCATTTTCATGTCAGATTCGGACGTAACTTTACTTAAATGAAGTTGAATTACTGATTCTTGTTTAGAGTTTTTTTCGAGAGAAATTTTTTCTAATTTGCCACTAGAATCACGCACCACTGAATAAATTGGGTGAATGATATTTTTGATTTTAATGCCTAGTTTATCGAGGTAAGAAACGGTTGAATCAACCAAAAAAGGCATGTCGTCATTAACGATGTCAACGAATGTATGCTGCGATTCAAAACCATCTTGCTTGATGGTTGGATTGTGAATTCTAATTTTAACTTCGCCCGATTTTCTGACTAAAAATAAGTTAAAGCTGGTAAGTGCGCAATTGCACAATTCTTCATTGGAATGACCGATGAAATCATGTGAAGTATTTTCAGAATAAAAATCTTTTATGAAGCTTGTAAAAGCCTTCTGGTCGAAACCTGCTGGATATTTTTTCTTGTTAGAAAAATCAATTATTTGCTCAATAATTTGCTGCATTTTTTTCATAAATTTAATTTTATTTTACCAATAGCAAAAAGGCTCATGCGTTAAACGCAGAGCCTCGAAAAATGTCTTATTTTTTTATCAGAATTCCGATCATCTGCATCCCTTCGAGGCGAGGATTTATTTCTGGTTTAGCAAATTCTTCAGTGTCTCTTAAAATGTCGACCATCATTTTTTCAGCTAAATCACGGTGAGTGATTTCACGCCCCTTCATTCTGATGCTGATTTTTACTTTATTTCCTTTTTCGATAAACTCTTTGGTGTGCCTAATTTTGGTGTCGTAATCGCCTTTTCCGATATTGATTGTCATCTTGATTTCTTTGACCTCAACAACCTTCTGCTTCTTTTTCGCATCTGCTGTTTTCTTCTGAATTTCATATTTCATTTTGCCGAAATTGGCAATTTTACAAACTGGGGGATTGGCGTTTGGAGAAACTTCAACCAAATCTAAATTTACTTCTTGCGCCATTCTAATTCCATCACTGACGGTTGTAACCCCAAACATATTACCTTCATGATCGATCAGCCTGATTTCTTTGGCTTTGATTTGATCATTAATTTTAAAAGGATTGTTCGAAGTAGCTGCTGGTTGTTGCGGTTTTGTTGGTCTCACAGAGGTTTTTTAAATTGTTAAAAGAGGAGAGCCTGCGCAAGCTAAAAGCTGCGCCACTAAATTTCAACTTATGAAATTGCGATAATGTTTTGGAAGAAAAAATTTGTTAATTTTAATAAAATCAAAACGCAGATCGTGACTGTGAAATTGCGGATTTTGCGCAATGAAAAACTGCGCCGCTCTTTGGATGCGATCGATTTGTTTGGGATGCAAAACTTCTTCGATTAAAACTTTTGAACTGCGCGCCTTTACTTCAACTGCAACAATAACATCTGATTTTTTAGCGAGAATATCGATCTCGCCAAATCTGCTTTGGTAACGCCATTTTAAAATTTGGTAACCTTTTAGGCGTAAGAAAAAAATCGCAACTTTTTCAGCTAAAATTCCAAATTGGTAAGTGCGCTTTTCTATCATTATTTTTGTCCTGTGTATTGTTCAACGTAAGATTTGGTAAAAATTCCCAACTGACTTTCGCGAACCAGGCATTTTAACGATTCTTCTGGTGGCATTCCTTCTATCTTTAATGATCTTTTATCATGCAATCTGATCACAGTGTAGCCTTCGTTGCTACTGTCTCTTTTTTTAACAAATGCTGCTTTTTGAATTGCCATCACAACATCTTCTCGGCGCGCGAATTTCACCAAAACTCTCAAGCCGTTTGGGCAAATAACTTCACTATTATAAACCATCACCTTTCCTTCGCAGGAGAAAGTTATGATTAAGAGTGAAACAATTAGGGCTAATTTACTGAGCTTTAATTTGTCCGACATTGCTAAAAATTGATTTAAAAAATCCGACCTTGTGACTATCAACCATTGTGTAATCAGCAAAGAATTGCAAATTTTTTGCTTCGTTTTCTAAACTAAATTTTTTTAACTCTTTGATTGTATCAGACTCAAAACGAATCACCAAAATATTTCTCTCAACGACTTCAGGCTTTAAAAACAAAAAGCCTTTGAGATCTTCTGCAAAATAAATCCAAGCTTCGTCGTGATCTAAATCTGAAATTATAGTTGGAGATCCCATCATTTTTAAAACTCTTTCTTTGGTGGTAATTCCTTCTTGCAACATTTCATGATCCGAAAATTCAAACATGAAGCCATGCTTATCCAACCTTGAAACACAAGAACTAGTAGCCATTAAGAGAAAAATACTGAGAAGAAAAAATTTCATTTTGGATGTATGAGTATAAAAAAATCTGGCGGCTGATTTTGAGAAATTTAAACGAGGAAATTTAGCGTTGCTTTTACTTTAGAGCGCTCTTATTTTTCGCCGCGACTTTTGTAAGTCCCACTTCCCCAAAATCAAATCAAAATCTACAAATCCTTTAATCAAATTAATTTCACAAGGCATCTAACATGGCAGTTCCTAAGAAGAAGACATCAAGTTCAAAAAGTCGCATGAGAAAAGGTAGCAACGGTTCTTTCAAAGCTGATTTTGCAAATGTTTTGACTGACAAAACTACTGGCGAATTCAAACTTGCCCATCACATCTCATCTGATGGTTATTACAAAGGCAGAAAAATTATTGCCGATAAGAAAAAAACCTCTCAAGAATCGTAGTTGTTCGTGACTAAAAAATTCACAGTAGCACTAGACTGCATGGGCGGCGATCGAGCTCCGCAGATTGTAATTGAGGGTGCCGATTTAATCGCCTCCACCAATCAAGATATTCATTTCTTGTTGTTTGGCGATTCTAAAAAAATCACCCCAATTCTACAAAACTGCCGTTATCTCAAAGGTCGTTACACGCTTTCTCATACTGATGAATTTATTTCATCAGATGAAAAGCCTTCGGTTGCTTTGCGTAAAGGCACTAACTCTAGCATGCGCTTAGCAATTAATGCCGTTAAAGATGGCGCTGCTGATGTTATTATTTCAGCTGGCAACACCGGAGCTTTGATGGCAATCGCAAAAATTGTTTTGCGTCCTTTGCCATCAATTGATCGTCCTGCAATTGTTACCTCAATTCCAAACAGCAAAAGAAAGGGCACCGTCATGCTAGACATGGGTGCTAATATCGAATGTGGCGCTGATGTTTTATTCCAGTTCGCCGTAATGGGTCACGCTTTCGCCCGCAATGTTTTAAAAATTAAAAATCCCACAATCGGCATTTTAAATGTCGGATCGGAAGACGCCAAAGGCCACGAAGAAGTGCGCAGCGTTGCCGCAATGCTAAAGGCCAGCACTTTAAGTGATTGCTTTTACGGCTATGTTGAAGGAGATGATATCACCAAAGGCACGGTTGATGTTGTAGTAACTGATGGCTTCACAGGCAACATCACTTTGAAAGCCATCGAAGGCACCGTAAAATTAATGTCCGCATTCATCAAAGAAGCTTTAAGCAGTTCAATCTGGTCAAAATTAGGTTACCTTTTGGCAAGTTCGGCAATTACAAAATCCAGCAAAGAAATGGATCCACGCATGCATAATGGTGCAATGTTAGTTGGCTTGAACGGCGTTGTTGTAAAAAGTCACGGCAGCACTGACCGCATCGGTTTTGCTAACGCAATTAAAGTAGCTATCTCACTTGTTGAGAACAAAATTAACGAACAAATCATGCAAGAATTAAAATCAGCTGTAGATACAATTAAAGCTGCAACCGCCACTCAAGAAGAAGCTAAATAATGACTACAATCCGCAGCAAGATTAGCACGACCGGCTCTTATCTTCCTAAAAAAATTCTTACTAATTTAGAGCTTGCCAAAACCGTCGAAACTTCTGACGAATGGATAATGGATCGCACCGGAATCAAACAAAGACACATTGCAGCTGAGGGCGAGTTAACTTCAGATCTTGCAAGCAACGCCGCTTTGAAAGCCTTAGAGCAATCTGGCATCAAAGCCGAAGAAATCGAATTAATCATTTTAGCCACCACGACACCAGACCTCACCTTCCCTGCAACCGCAACTACAGTTCAAGCAAAAATCGGCGCCAAAAACGCCTTCGCTTTTGATATTCAAGCAGTTTGCTCAGGATTTGTTTTTGCAATTGCCACTGCAGATAATTTTATCAAATCTGGCCAAGTAAAAAATGCTTTGGTGATTGGCGCCGACACTTTGTCGCGCATCGTTGACTGGTCTGATCGCAACACCTGCGTTCTTTTCGGCGACGGCGCCGGCGCGATTTTATTGCAAGCAACCTCAGAAGAAAATTGTGGCATTTTGGCATCTGACCTACATTCCGACGGCACGCTAAATGATATCCTCAAAACCAGCGGCGGCCCCGCTTCAAATCAACAAACCGGCTTCATTGAAATGTCGGGAAAAGAAGTTTTTAAGCACGCCGTAGAAAAAATGTCGAAGTCAGTTTTGTCAGTCTTAAACAAAGCCGGACTTGCCGTTAAAGACATTGATTTGCTAGTTCCGCACCAAGCCAATGCCCGAATTTTAAATGCCGTTGCCACTCGCCTAGAACTCTCTGAACAACAAGTAATCATCACCGTTCAAAATCACGCTAACACTTCTGCTGCCTCAATCCCATTGGCACTAGATTACGCTAACTCCATTGGCAAAATCAAAAAAGGTGACCTAGTTGTCCTCGAAGCCCTAGGTGGCGGACTTACCTGGGGATCAATCGCTCTGCGTTGGTAAAAAACAATCATCCAAAAACAAAAAGCCAATTTTGTACCTAGGTACAAAATTGGCTTTTGAGTAGCAAAATCAGGCATCTAAAAAATTTATTTCTGCAATCCCAAGCTTTTTCCCACGCGAATAAAAGCAGAAATCGCTTTATCTAAATGTTCTTTTTTGTGAGCTGCGGAAATCTGCACGCGAATTCTCGCTTCATTTTTTGGCACCACCGGAAAGGCAAAAGCGATTACGTAAATTCCCTCTTCTTCAATCATTTTTTTGGCAACCTGCCCCGCTAAAATCGCATCACCAAACATTACAGCAACAACTGGATGAGTGCTTGGACGAATGTCAAAACCGGCAGCTACCATTTTCTCGCGGAAGTAAGCTGTGTTGTCGGCAAGTTTTTGAATTAGCGCTTTCGACTCTTTAATCATTTTCAAAATCTCAATTCCAACAGCTGCAGTCATTGGCAAAATATTGTTGGAAAAAAGATAAGGGCGCGCTTTGTTTCTTAATTTGTCGATTACTTCTTTTTTCGAAGCGATAACTCCCCCACCCGATCCGCCCAATGCTTTGCCAAGTGTGGTGCTTAAAATATCTACCCTGCCTTCAACGCCGCAAAGTTCGGCAGTGCCGCGACCATTTTCGCCAGTGAAACCTGTTGCATGCGAATCATCAACAAAAACCAAGGCACCGTATTTTTCAGCCAAATCGCAGATTTCTTTTAATTTGGCAATATCTCCATCCATTGAAAACACGCCGTCTGTTACTACGACACGGTTTTTTGCACCTTGAGCTGCTTTTAATTTTTCTTCCAAATCAACCATGTCGTCAAAGCGGTAGAAGTGGCGCGCCGCTTTTGATAGTCTGATTCCATCAATCAAACTAGCGTGATTTAAATCAGCTGAAATGATTGCATCTTTTTCATCAAAAAGCGCTGCAAACACGCCGTTATTAGCAGCGAAGCATGATGAAAAAGTTATTACATCTTCAAAGCCTAAAAATTCTGCCAGATCATTTTCAAATTTTTTGTGCAAATCAAAAGTGCCGCAAATAAAGCGCACCGAAGCAGTGCCAAGACCATATTCTTCAAGCGACTTTTTGCCTGCTTCAATTAATTTTTTATTGTTGGCCAAACCCAAATAATTATTAGCGCAGAAGTTCAAAACTTCTTTCTTCTTTCCCTGGTGAAGAATTTTAATTTCAGCAGATTGGGAAGTAACGATTTGATATTCGCTTTTGTAAAGACCAGTGTTTTTAAGCTCTTGCAACTCGGCTGCGATGTCGTTCAAAAATTGTGCTTTGATCATGTTTTAGTAATTTATTTTTGAGATGAGGAGCGTAAAAAAACGCTCCTGCTTTTTTAATGAAGATCACAATCACAAATCAACAAATATGAAAAAAATTCTAGTGACGGGAGCCGTTGGACAAATCGGCTCGGAACTGACTGCCGCGCTTAAAAAACTTTACGGCGAAAAAAATGTTGTGACTTCTGACATTGCGGCAAGCAATTTAGCAGAAGAATTTCAACCCTACGAACAGTTGAATGTTCTAGATAAAACGCGCCTTTACGAGATTGTTAAGAAACACCAAATCACCGTAATTTACCATTTAGCAGCGATTCTTTCTGCTGCTGGTGAACGTAATCCAAATTTGTGTTTCGACGTGAACATGAACGGCCTTTACAATGTGCTGGAAGCAGCTCGCGAACTTAATGTGAAGCAGATTATCTGCCCAAGCTCAATTGCGGTTTTTGGACCAGAAACCCCACGCGACAATACTCCGCAAGAAACCATCATTTTACCAAAAACAATGTACGGCCTAACCAAAGCGGCGGGTGAACTGGTTTGTGATTATTACGTGACGAAATTTGGTTTGGATATTCGCGGCATTAGATATCCCGGACTCATCAGCTACAAGACTTTACCGGGTGGCGGCACCACTGACTACGCGGTGGAAATTTTTTATGAGGCGATCAAAAACAAATCTTACACTTGCTTCTTAAAAGCTGATACGACGCTGCCGATGATGTATATGCCAGATGCGATTCTTGGTACAATTGCTTTGGCAGAAACTGAATTTTCTAAGCTGAAACATCACTCTAATTTCAACTTTGCGGGAATGAGCTTTTCTTGCGCCGAACTTGCGGCGGAAATTTCCAAAAGAATTCCTGAATTTAAAATTGAATATAAACCTGATTTCCGTCAAGCAATTGCCGACTCTTGGCCGAGGTCAATTGATGATTCTGCTTCAAGAAATGAATGGGGTTGGAAGCCGGAATTTGACTTGTCGGAAATGGTGGATGATATGATTTTGAATTTGAAAAAGAAGCTCTAGAGAAATGGAACCTGTGCCATTTCTTTGTAAACCATAATAATTAAAATCACGACGAGAGCTAATAGCATAAAAGTCAGAGCTTTAAGTAAATCGTTAGTGGTCTTAGCAAAGTCAGCCATTTTAACTTTTTTTGGATCTGTTTTTAGGTAAAGAATATCCACTTCATCGCCTTCTTGATATTTCTTATTTCCTTTGGTCTGCGAAACAATTTCAGCTCCAAGTTGATCGGTAAAAGTAATCGAGACCTTAAAGTGAGAATACTTGCCATCTCTCACAAGTTGAATCGCAGTGATTTTTGCTTTAGCTTTAATTGAATTTTTAATAAAAGTTTGCGCTGCGTCCGAAATGTATTTCTTGCCCCAAAAACCGCCAATGATCGCAATAACTATTAGAATGAATTGAATTTCTTCCAACTGCATAAGGTTCCTCTTTAATTTGGATTAAGAATTATCTCTTAGATACTACCATCTCAATAATACCATTTAACTTCTCCCTCACCTTCTCCGCCGAATAATTAGCGAAGAATTTTTCCGAAGCTTTCGCCGCTAAACCTTTGGCAAATTCTTCATTATTAATCATTTTTTCAATTGCATTTGCCAAAAGTTCTGGCATGGCTTCGTCATTATCTTTTGAAACTTTTAGACCATCAACCCCCTCAGTAATCACCTCGTCTGGACCCCATGAATTGCTAGTCACAATTGGCGTTGAGTAAAGCATCGCTTCTAGCAAAACAATGCCGAAGGTTTCATAAGCCGATGGCAAAATGAAGATGTCAATTGAGTCGAAGAAATCTCTTTTATTGTTGGTCCAGCCCAAAATTTGGAACTCTTTTTTTAGCTTCAATTTTTTGGCTAATTCTTTGAGCGATTTTTCTTCCGGTCCAACGCCGCCAAGCACATATTCGCTTTCAATGCCGCGTTCACGCAAGATCGCCATGGCGCGCAAAATTTTGTCGAAGTTTTTTTCAACGTATATACGCCCCAAAGAACCAAGCCTGATTGGTTTGCGAAATGGCTGTTTAACGAGCGGTTGAAAATCTTTCGGAACTTCAATCATGTTTGGAATTACCAAAGAGCTTTCTGGCGCCTTTCCTGCTTTGATTAACTCTCTACTGAAAAATGAATTCACCGTCAAAACATAATCGGCTTTCAAAAACTTTTTGGGATTAATGCCGTGATCAATGGCAATAATTGGAATTTTTTTGCACAGCAAAAAACGAGCACCACGAGCTAAAAATAAAGCACGTCCCGAATGGCAAATTATCACATCTGGAGAAAATCCTAAAAACAAAATCGCCATGCGAATCATCGAAAAAATATCAGCCTGATTCGCCGCCGGAACTTCAGCAAACCTAGTGCTAAACTGCTTAGCCTCAGTTGCATAAACCATTTTTGGCTTAGTAATTGAGAGAACTTTATTGCCACTCAAAGTCAGGTGCTTGGCGTAATCAATGAAACATCTTTCAACACCTAAAATTTTATTTTCGTTGGTCGATTTTTTGTAATTAAACAGGATGTTAACAATTTTCATGAGTGTTAGCGCTTAATTTGATTTGGAATGTTTTTGCGATATTTATCGATTTCCGCTTTATCAGCTTCGAAACGCGCTAGTTCTTTGCCCGTGAGTTTTAAGCCTGACGTAGCTTTTACTTTTGCCGGATTGATTTGCGTGCCTTTATAGATCACTTCAAAATGCAAATGTGGTCCGGTTGAGCGACCCGTAGATCCAACGTAAGCTACCACGTCACCTTGTTTTACTTTAGCGCCAACGCGGAATTTTTTGTTGAATCTGCTGGCATGTCCGTAAGCGGTTGAATAATCGGCGTTATGCTTGATTTGTACAAAATTTCCGTAACCACCTTTAACACCAAAATGAACAATCGTGCCACTTCCCGCTGCCAAAATTGGTGTGCCGCTTCCCGCCGCAAAGTCGATGCCTTTATGCATTTTAGAATAGCCCAAAATCGGGTGACGTCTTAAACCAAAACCTGACGAAACTCTTGCCGCACCATTCATGGGCGTTCTAAGAAGAGATTTACGCACACTATTTCCCTTAGTGTCGAAATATTCGACGCGGTTGTCGATCTTGTGCATGTAGATTTCAATCACACGATTTTGCAGGGTTAGAGATGAATAAAGCACATTACCGTCTTTGATTTTTTTGCCGTCTCCACTATAGAAACTTTCAACCAACATTTCGAATTTATCGCCATCATGAATGTCACGCTCAAAATCGACGTCGTAGCTGTAGAGCGAGATCATATTCATCATTGAAGTTGGCGAAATTCCCGATGCCACGCCATCATTGTAAAGACCGTCTTTCAAGGTGCCGTAGTATTTTGAGACGTAGCGCAACAATTTAACTTTCACTTCGCGCGCATCATATTCGCCGTCATTTTTGCGCGAGACGATGATTTGCTCTTCTGCCGAAGGCGCAATCGAAACACTGTCCACCGTGACCTTGCGCGCCACGTTTTTGCTGGCGTCAACGCCATTTCCGTCATAACCGAGTTTAACGTGAAATTTAATTACAACTTGGTCGCCCGTAGAAATTGCTTTGGGGTCAAAAACTTTTTTTGTCGCACCCAAAATAGCAAAAACGTCTTGCTCATCAACACCGTTATCATTGAGAATTTTTGACAAAGTGTCGCCACTTTTGACGCGATGCTCGATCACTTGATTTTCATCAACGTCAAAATTTACGCCTTGACCTGAGATATTAATTTTAATCGGACGAGCTTGGCGCTGCTTGGTTTTTGACTCTTGATAATCAGCGATGAAATTTTGCAAATGTTCAAAACCGCTAAATAAAATGAAGCTGGTGATGATTGAAATAACCACGGGCTTGAAAAGACGGTGGTCAATTGCGTCATCTATGATCGCGAAAAATTTAGACTTATCCGCGTTCTTTAAGTGCTTAAGAATTTTTTTCAAAAGATTGGGGAATTTTTAAAGATTTTTAAATGGCTGCGGGGCTTACGCGTGTAAGGTTCTATAGCTTTGATATGGATCGAACAATATTAACGCTTTTTTAAATAAGAATATTTTTTTTGAAAAAAAATCTTGCGCCGAGACTAAAATCAGGTATCATGCGCTTCTACTCGTAATTTTTAATCTCAGTTCCAACCCTCAAACTTAAGTAATTTATGCCGGCAAAAAAAATGCAAAAAAAAGTGACTGCAAAAAAAGCTATCAAAAAACCAGCGCCAAAAGCTGTTAAAAAAGCTGCAGTAAAAAAACCTCTTCCTAATAAAAAGGTTGCCAAGGTTGTTAAAAAACCGGTGAAAAAATTGCCGGCAAAAAAAGCTAAAGTTGTGGTTAAAACAAAAGTTGTAAAAACCAAAAAACCAGTAAAGAAACCAGCGCCAAAGCCAGTAAAAAAGCCAGTTAAGAAAGTTGTAAAAGCCGTTAAAAAAGAGAAAAAACCGGCAAAAGTTGTTTCGGTAAAGGCGACAAAAAAACCAAGCAAAGGCTCAAAAAAACTGCCTCCAAAAAAAGAGCTAACTCCTCAAGAAACCGCCAAACAAAGAACCGCTTTAGCAAAAAGCATCATGGCCAATACCAACAAGAAAGTTGCTGAAGAAGCCAAGACCCCAGAAAAGAAAACTGACGCTCTACAAAAAATCATCATTGCCCGCAAATATGAAGGTCGTGGCAAAGTTACGTTTAAAGTTAACGATTACGCAGTTTATCCGTCTCACGGCATTGGTAAAATTACCGGCATCGAAAAAACCGCAGTTTTGGGACAAGATTTCAGCTGCTATTTGATGTATTTCGAAAAAGAAAAACTGACGATCAAAATTCCAATGAATAGCGCCGAAAAAATCGGTTTGCGTCATTTAATTTCTAAATCGCAAATGGATGAAGTTTTTGTGATTCTGCGCAGCGGTGTCAAAAAACTAAAAGGCATGTGGAGTCGTCGCGCCCAAGAATATGAAACTAAAATTAATTCTGGCGACATCATGCTTTTGGCCGAAGTTTTGCGCGATCTAACTCGCGATATTGAAGATGGCGAAAGATCTTATTCGGAGCGCATCATTTACGAAACTGCAATTTACCGCTTAGCGAACGAATATTCTGTGATTTACGGAGTTGAGTTTGAAGAGGCGAAGGAAAAAGTTACGCTAACCGCCAAAGACAAATTAAACTCTGAGGGCCGCATCACACAAAAAGATGGCTTCGATGACTTTGACGCCGACATTGTAAAATCTGGTCTTGATGAAGATGAGGATGAAGAAGAAGAGGAAAACGAGGATGAAGATGAAGAAGGTGATGATGACGATTACGATGATGATGACGATGACAAGCCAAAAAAAGGTAGAAGGAGATAATTTCAAATTTAAAGCCCGAGATTTAACTCTTGGGCTTTAAAATTTTTTCTTAAAAAAAATGCCAAAATTCATCGAAGATAACGGAATTTTATTGCCAGAATTTTTATTTTATTTCGACACCTCGAAGTCAAAAAGCATTTCACCTGCAGCAAATTTTAATCCGGCAACAGCTCTTGAAGGCGGCGGCTTTGAAAGCTCAACCTCACCTTCCAAACAGCCGGTTAAAAGACCGATAATTATTGATCAAACCTCACTACAATATTTAGATTACGGCGAAAAAATCGCTCTGATTAAAAGACTAAAAATCGCTGACTTTAAAATTCTTTTACGCGTTGCCCCACCTCAAGATTTTTATGAAATTGATGAAGATTTAAGCGGCATTGAGCAGTTGCAAAGTCTTGGCGCTTTTAACCAAAACAAAGATTACGCAACTTTAGCAACAAAACACCAGGTAGCCCGCGACAAGGCGCTGATTTTAAATCACCAAGATCAATTTCAAACTAGCGACATTATTAGATCTTTTAGCGACACCAATTACGCTGGAAAATTTTTTGGTAATGATTGGAAATGCCAGTTTCGTGATGTTCCTAGACCAGAGCCTAAAAAAACTTCTAAATTTTTTTATTCTGATGTTCATTCTGAATTTGATAAGATTATATCCCAAAATCTATATCATTTAATCAGATCCGAGAATGAAGAAGAAGGAATCAAATCATTTATAGGTAATATAAAGCCTTTCATAGAGACCATTAAGACCCAAAAAAAAGCGGGCTATGCCATCGTTGCTCTATTGCGTTTATCTTCCGCACTACAATATCAAAATCCTAAGCAGTTTATAATCGAAAAAATCGATTCAGAATATCCAGAATGGTTGGAAAAACAGGAGGTCAAAAAACTCCTTTTTGAAAATTGGGAAATCCTTATAAATGAATTCTTCACCGAAAGAATAATCGATATTAAATTAGCAGCAAAATTATTTCCCGAGCACAAAGAATATATATTCTCTAGATTCTTAAATCAACTATCAGGGTATACGCCTTTTTCAGGGTTTTTCTTTTTTAACCCTTTATTTAGTAATTGTTCATCAGATGAATCTCTATTAATTGAGCTTCTTGAGAAAGATATTACTATAAAAAATTCTTCTGCCCCTGAGGCAGATACTCTGTTAGCTCTTCAGTTATCAGAGATTTTACTAAACATTTATAAGAAAAAAGAAGTCAGCAATTCTAAGAAACTTGAAGAGCTAAATAAGATTGGAAGATATTGTGACCCCCCATTCCATTTAATTATATTGTCTATATTTGCCGATGCTGAGAGCCAAAGTGGCTTAGGAAATTTTTATGAAAGACAATTTTTGACCGAATTTAATAAAATTGGTAATGTTGCTTATAAGAGATACTGGGAATCGCATCTTGTAAATGAATCTGTTAGAATAGCGGAAAGAACTACCACAAATCTTCTTGATAGGGGTGAGGATTTTTTAAAAAAAACTTTCCCTAGTTTTATTGGTCTTTCATCAAAAATAATTAAAGCCTGCCCACAGCGAGCAGAGGAGGTAGCGCGTCTTTTTATTAAAAATTATTCCCCAGTTCTTACTCCTCCTAGTTATGCATTTTTTCCTCCAGAAATAAGACATCGTCTTCAGGACTTACATCCAGAAACATTTAAACAACCTTACTCAATTACTATCGAAGAAGCTCTTGCCACAAAATACTCAAGAGATTCTGACGTCAAGCCAAGCCAAACTTATTTGGAAGTTGTTAATCTAAATAACGAAGAAAAAACAAAATCTCTTGGTTCGCGAATTAAGCTCGACTCATTTCGCCATATCGCAACCATCAAATTTATTGGAGGCAATGTAGAATCGATAAATAATTTTTTATCCAATCTATTATTTGATCTTGCCGAGCTGGAGAGGGAAAAGCTCTTAGATGAAGATACTGCAATTATCGAGAATGACAAACCAGCTGAAAGAAAAAGATTTAAGAAATCTCTTAAGCATGTTATTTTGAGCGAAATGGAAGGCATAGAGCCAATCTTGGAAACTTTAAAAAAGTTAAACGTCTCTTATGAAATCATCGATGACTCAAACTACTTAGTAATTCTAGATTCAATCCCAACACCAGTACAAAAAAGGACGACCAAAGAAAATAAAATTAAAATCGCCGCCGGAGCTGCAGCAAAAAATGTCGGAATGCATGATAATAGAACAACTCCAACTTTTTCGATGATTTCTGCCGGTGAAGTTTTGGATAATCCCGACATCACCAATCCGCAAATCCGCACCCACATAATAGAGCGCGATGTTACTGCAAACCTAGATGAGAAAGTATATGGTGCCGCAAATTTTGTTGGGGTTGCTGGTTTCAAATCTCTAAGTGACGAAGATTTAGAAGAGATCAGAGGCAATCATAGCTCAACTCATTCTCACTATCTTTTTAAACAACAACTTCCAGCAAGAGTAAGAACCAGACTCCTTTCAGCGCACCCAGAAGAAGAGTTTTTTGGATTAATTGGCGATCAAGATGAAATCACGATTGAAAAAGGTGACGATGATTTTTTCTACGCCACATCTAACACCGACAGACTTTTATCTTACGTCACCAAAGCGCCAAATCCACAATCTCACATCCTAGCTTACAGAAGAATTCCCAGCAATAATCCGATTAGAAAAATTATCGACGAATATCGTAATTCACCGAAATATTCACAATCAGCTACAGAAGAAAGAAAGAACGCAAATTATGATCCAAACAATCACGAAGTCTCAATGCAGAGAATCTTCGAAGAAAGATTAGGAGTTTGCAGCCACCGAGTCGCCGCAGTTGAGTTTAAATTAAGAACTAAAGACATCCAGCCAGAATACTTCCGCATCGTTGGTATTAACCGAAATCACGTGGTTCTGGAAATTAAATATGACGGCAAATGGGTGTCAGTTGATTTGGGTGGCGGAGCTGCAGAAACCATAGATGCTACAAGCGAAGATGTTTACAAAGCTTCAGAAGCTCTAATAACAAAACTTGCGATGGAGCTTCAGGATTTGGCAACCTTTGTAGAAAATGAGTTGCCAGAAGGCAATATCTCAGATGTGTCGTCGCTACCATCATTAGGTGCAACCTCTACTACTGGAGTGGAGGTTACAGAAACCGCATCTCAGAAAGAAGCTCGATTGAGAGAAGAGGCCCTTCACGCCAAAGCAACGCAACTTCGTCAATCCAAACAAGCTGCGCTATCTGCAATGGCCAAAAGCTTTCTAGATATTGTGAAGCTGCAGCAAATTAACGATGCAGCCGAACTTCTGAATCTCACAACCAAAAATAATCAAAATAAAATCTTGGTCGTTACCAATGATTTAGAAAAGCACAGCAACTTTTTTTTACATCAAGCAAGCAACCAAGGTCGCCAAACTTTTTACATCGATAGTCCAGATAAAATTGATTTGCATCGCACCAATCTTTTAATTGCCAATGACAATCGACCTCGCTTAAGTGCAGAAGGTTTGTTGTCAGAATTTTTAACTTACGCCGCCACTCCCCCAGAAGAAAGACCGCTACTTGTAATCAATTGGAGCGCCTTTAACCCCAGACAAAGACTGGCTTTAAACACCGTCATTGATCGCGAAAGAAAAATTAACGGCGTGGCAATTTCCGACTCAATTCAGATTATCGGACTTTCAGACTCCACCTCGCAAGACCCGTCATTTCTATCTCGCCACAATGTTCAGCTCGAATCAAAAGTTGCTTTACCGGAAGTAGATTTAGAAAATACCAATGCCAAAAGAGTCATTGATCTGCAGGGATTTTCTAATTGGCGCCGCCAACTTTTTGGCAAAGTTATTTTAAATGGCGGCGGGATGACTTGGGAAAAAAGCCCATTCGTTACAGCGCTTGAAGCAAAGCAAGATAATTTTGAAGTTTGCAACTTATCGCCGCAAGCCGCCGAAGAGTTAACGCGAGAATTTTTACAAGCCCAAGCCGTTGGTAAATTTAGTTACCACGGACATGATATTTTATTGCCCGCCGACACCGCGCTTTCTTGCAGCAGCAACTCTTTTGCCTTTGATAAATTTGCTGGCACACCGAAAATCTTAGTTGCTCGCGGTGCCACTTTTTACAATGCTCCGGCTGATGCCACACTTGTTAACAATCAGTTATTTGATCTACTCTTATTCGATAAAAGAATTGATAGCGCTGATGGCACCTATCACGAAGAAAAAGGCTTAATTGATAATTGCAGTAGTCCGACGCTAAAATTATTTATCTCATCTGATCTATCCGACAGCCAGTGGTATTGCCTGCTGAGCCAAATACAGCAAAAAAATTTAGAGCTCGAACTTCATTTGGCACCAGAAGTAAATTTACCAAGCGGCGTCACGATTGAAGAAATGGCGCTAGCTGAAGAAGAAGAAAAAACCAGCAGTGCGATTTATGTTAGCAATGATACGAACAAAATTCTGGAAGAAATTTTAGCAACAGAAAAATCAGCAGAGACGCCATTTGCCATAATTGATGTCGAAGACCTCACCTACCAAGATTTGGTAAGCAAAATTACTTTTGAGCATGACGAGAATGGCTTTAAAAGTTTTAAAAAAACTGCCAGCGATTTTTTAACCGAACTGCGCCAGGGCAGACAAATAGTTCTCAAAGGTCAGTTTGACGCCGACTTATTGCAAATGCTCAAACCACTATTAATCGGCACTGCACCTGATTTTGTAGGGGTTACCGAAAACCTAACTTTAATCGTTGAAGACAAACATTGCAAAACTGGCGAGGTTTATAAGCCGCTAAAATGGCTGCCACAAAATAGCTATGCGACTCAAAGCTACGAGAGGGAAGCTGTTATTGCAGTTGAGTCCCCCAACCCTGAAATATTTAACAATTCTTTCGACCTAGCTAACAGCGCCGATGAAGCTGCTGAATTTATCAGAATCAGAAAAGAAACTTTCACTAATGCGCTCGATGTCAGCTCGCTGCTTCGCCTAACTGGTCACAGCGGGGTTGGTAAAAGTCGTCTTTTGAAAATGTTTGAGTCTGAAGATACCAAAACAACGACAGTTTGTCGCGAGCTCAGCTCATTTGAAGAATGGGCCAATGATAAAAGTAGCAAAAGAAAAATTCTCTTCATCGACGAATCCAACATTGAAGACCTGCATTTCACCATGTTCTCACCGCTAAAAAAAGGCGGACCACAAAAAATTTTTTACCAAGGAAAATTCTACGATTTAGATGAAAACCACAAAGTAGTTTTCGCCTGTAACTCTGCTGAGTACGGCGGCGGAAGGTTTGAGCAAAAATTGTTCGAAGACCAGCAAGTTCCGCAATTTGCCATGGTAGATTTTCCAGCAAGCTACATTTACGAGAAGATTTTGCTAGAATCGATTTACAAAGAATTATCTGACGAAATTAAAGCACAGATTCCAGAAGATGACTTTAAAGAGCTATGCCAAGAACGTATTGAGATTTACCAAAAGAATGAAGATGAAACCGTAAGAGAATTGCAGGAGGCATTATTAGTCGCAATTAATAACGCCATTGAAGAAAATTCACCGCCTATTGTCGTTGAAAGTCAAAACTACATTTCAACCAGCGCCACCAAAGAAGTAGAAGAAAAATTAATCAGCGCTTTAAGAGTGCGTCAAAAACAACGCGAAGGCATTTTTCCAAATAAGGCTGTTGGTTTAAACGGAGTTTTGCTTGAGGGAGATTCAGGAACTGGAAAAAGTGAATTAATCGGCGCTGTCTTTGCCGCCAAAGGCATTAAAGAAATTAAAGTCGGCGAAGAAAGAGCCGACGATAAGCAAAGATTTTACAAAATAGATGCCAATTTGCCTTTGGATCAAAAACGCCAAATCATCGAAAAAGCATTTGAAAATGGCGATGTGATTTGGATCGATGAAATCAACAGCTGCATTGATGACGGCTTGGAAAAAATTTTAAATGCCGCACTAACGGGAGATCATCCAAACGGCACCAAAGCAAAACCAAAACCGGGATTCATGCTAATTTCCAGCGTCAATTCCGCTGGACTTGAGGGACGCTCAATCATTAGCCCAGCTTTGCTGCATCGCACGATTCAACCAAAAGTAAAAAGCTTAAAAGAATATTCTCACGAAGATTTTACGAAAATTATTGAACATTGGCTGAATCAAGAAGAAATCGTGCCGCTTGATTTTAGATCACATCTGCGCCATCAAGTTTGCAAGAATATCGCTAATCATTTTACGCAATGCTTACACAGCGCCAATGGTGATAATTTAAACTTGCGCATGCTGCGAGATAATCTGGGCAAAATTTTACCAGCGCATGTTGAGTTAGCTAAACTTGAATTAGGTGGACTTAATAGCCCTTCTCCTTCGATAGTTACCGTTGATTCAGAAAATCTTGATTTGGCTTCTTTTATCAAAGCCATGACGCCTATCTATTTTGTGGAAAATACTGAAAAAATCAAAGATTCAGGGTTTGAGCTAAGATTGATCCACCCAACATTTTCTGAAGAGGATAGCGTGATTTCCGATAAATTCGACTACTCTAGCACCAGTAAACTAGAATCGGTGGGAAAGGATGTAATTTTAGATAATTTAATGAAGACAATATCTGAGAGCAAAATTTCAAAAACTCTGGCGGCAAAAATTATTCTAAGCGCCATTAAAAACGGTGGAACTGGCGATGAAGAAAAATTAAAAAATGATTTAAGATCACTCAAAGAAGAGCCTAATAGAAACGGCATTCACGCTCAAAATTTTTCTGCCTTATTTCAAGAAAAAATGAGAGAAGAGAGTTTACTCACCGGCAATCAACGAAGCATCAATCTTGTGCTTTCTGGCAAGAGAAACGTTGATGAGCTTGTTGGCATGCGATTAAAAAGACTTACTCCTAACTACGCTATTGAACTATTGAAATTGGAATATGGCGCCGAGAAAGGCCCTCAAATTTTTAAAGAAATTTGCAAGGATCTTGGAATAAACAAAAAAAACTTTTTAGAAAATTCACAATCCTCAACCAAACAAATAAGCTCACGAAGATAATATGAAAAACGTTTTAAAACTGATCAATGTCACCAAAGAATTTTCTCAAGGTGATCAAAAAATCTCAGCCATTAAGGACATTAATTTAGAAATAAAAAAAGGTGAATTAGTTGCTTTAATTGGCCCTTCGGGATCTGGAAAAACCACCCTTTTACAAATTGCCGGATTGCTTGATGGCGCAACTTCGGGACAGGTTTTTATTAATGAAATCGATGCCTCAAAAGCTGATGACAAAGCCCGCACTGAAATCAGAAAAAATCACGTCGGATTTGTTTATCAATTTCACCATTTGTTGCCGGAATTTTCAGCGTTAGAAAATGTTGCTTTGCCACTTTTGATTCAGGGTAAAAGCAAGATGGATTCTTTTGCTGCAGCTGAAAAAATTCTGCACGAAGTTGGTCTTTTTAACCGCCTAAATCACAAACCAGCCGAGTTGTCCGGCGGCCAACAACAACGTGTTGCCTTGGCGCGTGCTGTGGTTTCAAAACCTTCACTAATTTTAGCCGATGAACCAACGGGAAATTTAGATTCTGACTTGTCCGAAAAAATCTTCGCGCTTTTGCAAAATTTAGTAAAAAATTACGAGATCGGCTGCTTGGTAGTTACGCATAATTTGGAAATAACCAAAAAAGCTGATCGAGTCGTGGTAATAAAGGATGGAGCAATCAAATAATGAATTTCCACAGGCCTGCGGAAATTATAAATTAATAGATTTTGACAACAAAAAAGCCCCACCCAAGTTTTGGGTGAGGCTTTTCATTTTTTAGTTCTTTTGAGATCTAAGTTATCTACGATATTGCTGTTGGCCAGAGTTTGTAACTGAGCCAGAAGAGTCTTGGTTGTAGTAATAATTAATCATGTCGGAAGGTCTTTTGCCAACTCCCATCATTGAATTTTTAGCAGCTAGTGTGCGTGGAATGGTTACGAAATATTGTTTTTCTTTAAATTCATTACATTTGCCTGACCACAATACTGAATATAGCGGCACGATCAAAATCGCACCCAACATATCAGCAGAACATGCGCCGTTTTTTACCGCAGCCCAAGCTTCAAGTTCCAACTTAGTTGAACCGTAGCCCTCTTTAGTCAAAACCACTGTCGAGTTTTTTGCTTCGATATTGATGGTTGCAGGAGTTTGTCCGTAGTCTCTGCCTTCAATAAAAATATTAGCTCCCGACGGATTACTATTAATTGAAACCTGATCATTTTTGTCATTCATCATCAACGCGCAAGATGAGGAGGCAGTCATTAGAGCCAGTAACGAGAGCGTGCGAAATAATTTCATAAATTTGTTAGTTAGCGTTTCCAGCGATTATGAACCCAAAACCACTGTGCGGGATATTGTTTAATCCACTCCTCAAGCTTGCAATTGATGCTGCGAGTGAGTTGCAGAAGGTCGAAATTAACATCGCCAGTCTTTTCAATTGCAAGCGGTTTTTCAGCTTCCACGCGAAATTTAAAAGTTTTTCCGATGCGAATTGAGCGCGCCGGAATCAGCGGCACGTCATATTTCAAAGCAATGCGCGCAATTGAAGTTGTGGTTATTGCATCATCGTGAAAAAATTTCACCGGCTCGCCTTCACTAACTTTTTGGTCAGCTAAAATAATTACGAAGCCGCCTTTACGAATAACATCAATAATCTTGCGACTGCCGCTGGTGCTTTTGCCAATTAGCTCAACGCCACGCAAATTTGCCGTTAGCGTTTCAACGTAAGGATTATTCAGCGGACGATAAACCGTGCTAACTTGCATCTCGCTTCTCATAAAAACTTTCGGGCCAACTTCCCAATTGCCCAAATGCCCGCCAAAAATAATGCCGCCTTTGCCGTCACGTTTATATTGCTCAAGATTCTGGCGGGTTTCCTGCGACATCTCAATCAAACTATCAATTTCTGCGGTTGGACATTTTGCCACGTGAGCATATTCACCAACAATGCGGCCCAAATTATCCCACATGTCATCGAGGATTTTTTCTTTCTCTGCCTCACTCAATTGCGGTATGGCATTTGAGATATTTTTGTAAGCCAATTTGTTAACAGCGATTTTTTTGCCGACAAATTTAGCAATTTTTGCCGCCACATCTGACGCCTTTTGCGGCTGCATTCTACCAAAAAACCACAAGCCAAATTTAACAATTAAAAATTCTATCGCGTAGCGCGCAGCTTTGATTTTGCTCTTTAGATTCATATAAATTTTTTTAACTCACTTTTGATAAAATTTTTGTCTTCAAACTCTAACTCAATATTCAGATAAGGAATTTTATCCTGAAAATTTTTTGAAAATTTCATCCAATCTTTTTTGGTAGTAACTAAATTAGCATTTTTTGCTGCAGCAATTTTGCACAGACTTTCTAGGTCATGATCTTGATAAAGATAGTGGTCAGGAAAACCAATTGTTTCAACGGTTTCAACGCCATGATCTTTCAACAAAGAAAAGAATTTTTGCGGATAAGCCAAGCCGCAAAAAGCGACCTGTTTTTTATTTTTAAATTTTTCTAAATTGGTTGGAAAAATTTTAGCACGAGCGATTTTTTTGCCGGCGAATTTTTGCAATAATTTTTCATCAGCCTCTCCGATTATCACAACCAAATCAGTTTTTTTCAAACCCATGCCAAGTGTCTCGCGCATTGGCCCTGCGGGAATTAAAAAATTATTTCCAAAACCAATTTTTCCATCAACTACTAGAATTGTGTAATCGCGATAAAGCGCATCATTTTGCATGCCATCATCGAGCACGATCATTTTAACTTTGCTGATTTTTTCAATTTGCTTGGCGCCAAAAAGGCGATCACGCGCCACAAAAGTTGGCGCGGTTTCAATTAATAACATTGGCTCGTCACCAACTTGGCTAGCTTTATTATTATCGTCTTTGCGCAGCAGCAAAAAACTTGAACCGTCACTCATGTAGCCACGACTCAAATAAGCAAATTCTGCCGACATTTCGTGCAAAATTTTACCCAAAGCAATCGCCGTTGGAGTTTTGCCCGAACCTCCCGCGATCAAGTTTCCTACGCAAATTACTGGCTTAGAAATTTTAACGGTTTTGGTAAAAAATTTAATTACATAAAAACCCAAAAAATAGATCAGGCTAAGCGGCAAAAGCGCACCGGAAATTAGGTTTTTTTCGGTCCAGAATTTTGGAGTTTTGAGCATTATTTTAAATTTAGTTTATCTACAAGAAGCGCTTGAGCAGAGCCGTCACACATTTCAATTCTAACTTTTTCACCGGTTTTTAAATCAGAAATTGCCGAAACTGCTTCGCCGTCTTTGTTTTTTATCAAAGCAAATCCACGTTTTAAAATCTCGTGATAATGATTTGATTTTAGCGATT
Organism: Rickettsiales bacterium; assembly: GCA_947442475.1. GTDB lineage: Bacteria > Pseudomonadota > Alphaproteobacteria > Rickettsiales > UBA1997 > UBA2645. The sequence goes on along the minus strand of CANEVP010000002.1, from coordinate 27,502 downwards.
TCGACAAATTTTCTAACTGCAACTTTATTTCTTTCAATCGCCTTTCTGGGCTTGAATTTAAACGCTCAAAAGCGAATTGAACCTTCTGATTTGCTGAATTTATTTTTTGCAAAAGCAGTTGGTTCGAAATTTGAATTGAAGCAATTTTTTGTGATTTTTTTTCTAAAAAATTCTCCACCAAAAAATTAAATTTTTTGCCAATTTGTAACAATCGATCTCGGGTTTGATCCAACATTTTCATGGGATCAACGATGTAGCGCTGCAAATTTTTTAAGTGCAAAAAATTCTGTTCTAAAAATTTTTGTGGCGCTGATTTTAATTTTTCTTGCAAAAAATTTAGCTGATTTTTTAAGTCAAATAAAACCGGTGTCACAAGCTCTGCGGCAGCTGTTGGCGTTGGCGCGCGCAAATCTGAAACATAATCAATTAAGGTTGTGTCAGTTTCGTGACCAACCGCTGAAATCACCGGAATTTCTGATTTAAAAACTTCTCTAATCAAAGATTCATCATTAAACGACATTAAGTCTTCAAATGAACCACCTCCGCGCGCGATGATTAAAACCTCCGGCCTTTCTTCGTTTTTTAGGCGGTTAAAAAATTTCACTCCTTCAATAATTTGCGCCGCCGCTTTTTCGCCCTGCACTAAAGTTGAATAAAGCATCACATGCGTTGGACAGCGCGCCTCAATTCGATGTTTAATATCTTCAATAACCGCGCCGGTTTCGGCAGTTATTACACCGATAATTTTTGGGAAAAACGGAATTGGTTTTTTGTGAATTTCATCGAACAAACCTTCACTTAAAAGTTTTTGGCGGCGCTTTTCAATCATTTCCAAAATCGCGCCAACTCCGGCGATTTCTAGTTTCTCGATGATGATTTGATAATTTGAGCGTCCCTCAAAAGTTGTAATGCGACCCGAAGCGCAAACTTGCAAACCATCGGCAATTTCAAAACCAACTGTTTGTGCGGCGTTACGAAAACACACTGATGAAAGTGTCGAATTTTCATCTTTTAACGTGAAGTAAAGATGGCCGCTGGAAGCCCGTTTAAAGCCAGTTATTTCACCTTTAATGCGAACGTAGCCAAAGGAATCTTCAACAACTCGTTTAATCGAGCGCGAAAATTCAGAGACAGTAAATTCAGGAATATTTTGCTTCATTTTTTTGATTTGTGAGTGAACAGATTTTGTACAGATGACATTGGATTTTTTTTAGGAGCTACGAAAAAAAACAATTCCTAAAAAACCCCGCAATTTAGATTGATATTTCGCAACTCGTTCTTAGCTTGCGACCCTTCGTTTTTGATTATTTTTCCCCAAAATTTCTCGGAGTTCTTTTGTTACATAAAATCAAATCTCTCAAAATTTCAGGCGTTGACTGTTTGCCCATTATCGAAGGCGGCAAAGGCGTTGGCGTTACAACTGGCGTAACCGCAGGACATTTTGCAAAAGCCGGAGCTGTTGGAACATTCTCTGGCGTTAATGCCGATTACATCGATGAAAACGGCAATTTTATTCCCCTCGTTTACAAAACTCACACTCGTCGCGAAAGACATGAAGAGCTAATATTTGACAGTATTCGCGGCGGCATCTCACAAGCAAAAATCGCTCAAGACGTTTCAGGCGGCGCTGGTCGTATTCACATGAATGTGCTTTGGGAAATGGGCGGCGCGGAACGCATTTTACACGGCATTTTAGATGGCGCTAAAGGCATGATCCACGGCATCACTTGCGGTGCTGGCATGCCTTATCGTCTTGCCGAAATCGCTGAAAAATATAATGTTTATTACTACCCAATCGTTTCTTCAATGCGCGCTTTTCGTGCTTTGTGGAAAAGAAGTTATCACAAAGCAGTGACACTTCTTGGTGGTGTGGTTTACGAGTGCCCTTGGCGTGCTGGTGGTCACAATGGTTTGTCAAATGCTGAAGATCCAAATGCTTACGAAGATCCATATCCTCGCGTTGCTGAAATTCGCACTTTCATGAATTCAGTTGGCCTCAATGAAGTGCCAATCATCATGGCTGGTGGCGTGTGGAATTTAGCTGAGTTTGATCACTGGTTAGATAACCCAGAAATCGGACCAATCGTTTTCCAATTCGGCACTCGTCCGATTGTTACAGAAGAATATCCAGTGCCTCTTGCTTGGAAGAAAAAACTTCTCTCTTTGAAAGAAGGTGACGTTTACTTGAACCGCTTTAGCCCGACAGGATTTTACTCTTCTGCTATTGAAAATGAATTTATCCGTGAGTTAAAAGGACGCGAAATCAGACAAGTTGAGTATCGCGCTAAGGCAATTGATGAATTTACCGCTGAAATTCCTTTCGGCCAAAGAGGTCGCGTGGTTTTCATTAAACCAGAAGATAAAGCCAAAGTTGATTCTTGGATCCAAGCCGGTCACACCGAAGGCATGAAAACGCCTGACGAAACTTTGATGTTTGTCGATAAATCAAAAGCCACCCAAATTGTTACTGACCAAATCAACTGCATGGGCTGCTTGAGCCAATGCCGCTTCAGTAATTGGTCTGATAAAGAAGAAATGAAATATACCACAGATCGCAAAGCCGATCCACGTAGTTTCTGTATTCAAAAAACTTTACAAGATGTGCGCAAAGGCATCGACATTGAAAATCAATTAATGTTCTCGGGACACAGCGGCTATCGCTTTGCCACTGATTCTTTTTATGACAATGGCTTCATTCCAACGATCCAGCAATTGGTAGATCGGATTATGCAGGGAAAATAGTATCTCATTTTTAGTGGTAAGTGGTGAGTGACAAGTGGTAAGCAAAAAACCACTTACCACTTGTCACTCACCACTTACCACTTCTTTTATTTATGACTAAATTCATCTTCATCACCGGCGGCGTAGTTTCTTCATTGGGAAAAGGTCTTGCCTCAGCCTCTCTTGCCGCACTGCTCCAAGCTCGCGGCTACAGCGTAAAACTTCGTAAACTTGATCCTTATCTAAACGTTGATCCGGGCACCATGAGCCCAACTCAACATGGCGAAGTTTTCGTTACCGAAGATGGCGCAGAAACCGATCTTGATCTTGGTCACTACGAGCGCTTCACCGGAGTTGATGCTAAAAAATCTGACAATGTAACTGCCGGACAAATTTACTCAAATCTTCTCGCCAAAGAACGTAAAGGCGACTATCTTGGTGGCACAGTACAAGTGATTCCACACGTTACCGACCTGATCAAAGAATTTATTTTAAACGACATTAAAGGCATCGATTTCCTGCTTTGCGAAATCGGCGGCACCGTTGGCGATATTGAAGCTTTGCCATTTTTTGAAGCAATCCGCCAACTCGGCTACGAATATGGTCAAGCCCGTTGCGCCTTTTTGCACCTCACTCTTTTGCCTTACATCGAAAGCGCCAACGAACTTAAAACCAAACCAACTCAGCACTCTGTAAAAGAATTGCGTTCAATCGGCATTCAGCCAAGCGTGCTTTTATGCCGCGCTGAAAGACCTACCACTAAAGCTCATTTAGAAAAAATTGCTAAAATGTGTTCGGTTCCAATTTCATCAGTTATTGCCGCACCAAATGCCTCAAGCATTTACGCCGTGCCGATGATTTATCACGAAAATGGTCTCGATACTGAAATTTTAAAATTCTTCAAACTCGACCACAAAAGAAAACCCGATTTAAGCAAGTGGGAAGCAATTAAAGATGCTATCGATAATCCTCAAGGAGAAGTAAATATCGCCATTGTCGGAAAATATACCGACTATCGCGACTCATACAAATCGCTACTTGAAGCCATTGACCACGCCGCTTTTTCTCTAAAAGTTAAAGCCAATATTTTATGGGTTAATGCGCGTAATAATAAAAAAGTTTTACCAAAGAATATCGATGCCATCCTAGTGCCAGGTGGATTTGGTGAAGATGGAGTTGAAGGAAAAATCAATACAATCGAATTCGCCCGAGTTAATAAAATCCCTTGCCTTGGCATTTGCTACGGCATGCAAATGGCGGTGATTGAATATGCCCGCAACGTGCTTGGCATAAAGGATGCAACCTCTAGTGAATTTTCTAAGAAAGGCAGTTTCTTGATTGGCACCATGCAAGAATGGATAGATTCAGCTGGCAAAAAAACCAAAAAAGCCGGATCCGACATGGGTGGCACCATGAGACTTGGCGCTTATCCGTGCAAAATTTCAAAAGGATCTTTAGCAGCAAAAATTTACGGCAAAACTGCAATTTCAGAACGTCACAGACATCGCTACGAAGTTAATATTAACTACAAAGCACAATTGGAAAAAGCTGGATTGATCTTCTCCGGCATGTCGCCAGACGGCAAACTTCCTGAAATTGTTGAGATTAAAAACCATCCGTTTTTTGTCGGCGTGCAATTTCATCCTGAGTTAAAATCGAAACCATTTGAAGCTCACCCGCTTTTTGTTTCTTTGGTTGAAAGCGCAATTAAACACAAAAATGCTTAGAAAATTTCTAACAATATTTCTGCTTTTAAGTCTTTCTTCCTGCGGCTTTCAATTGATCTACAAAGAAAATGACCAGAGTTCAGATATTTCTTACACCAACGAACTAGCGGCAATTCGCATTCAAAAAAACCGCACTCGCATTAATCAAGAATTACAAAACAATCTTTACGACGTCATCAATCCTGACTACGTCAAAGTTGAGCCTAAATATTTTCTAACCCTGACTCTCGCCGAAGTAATTTCGCCAACCTTCATTACCATTACCGGTTCGTCTGGACGTAATAAAATTACTCTCAATGTTGCTTATGTGCTAAAAAATCTCAGTACCGCCGAAACAATTTCTGAGGGACATACTTCAGTTAACGACAACTACGATGTCAGCTCTAACCGTTATGGCTCTTACACTGCGGAAAATTATGTGCGCACCAATTTAACCAGAATCGCCGCACAAAATACGCGAAACTCGCTGGTTAATGATTTTATTGAATTGAAGAAGAAGTGCGATCAAAGAGTGAAAGCGAAAGATAAGGAATTTGTTTGTCCACTGAATAAGTAAGAGCGGACTCGGTTATCATGCCTCGACAGACTCATCATGATAACCGAGTTTTTTATGCAAAAATGTCTACCCAATCAAAGCTTCAAAAAGCGCCGAGCCGTCGCTCGATCCGGTATCTTCATCGGTTGCTCTTTCTGGATGCGGCATCATGCCAAGCACATTTCTCTGATCGTTAAAAATTCCAGCAATATTTAAAGCCGAGCCATTTGGATTAGACTCATCACTCAAATTTCCTTCTGCATCAACATAACGAAAAGCAATATTGCCGTTGCCTTCAAGCGCTTTCAAAACTTCAGTTTCAGCAAAATAATTGCCATCCATGTGAGCGATCGGATATCTCACCACCTGACCTTTTTTATATTTTTTGGTGAATGCTGTTTCAGAATTTTCCACACGCAAAGTAACTTCGCGGCAGATGAATTTAATTTTTTTGTTACGAAGCAAAACACCTGGAAGTAACCCAGCTTCAGTCAAAATTTGAAAGCCGTTGCAAATTCCCAAAACACGCACGCCTTTTTGTGAAAGTCTTTTCACTTCTTGCATCACGGGAGAAATCGCCGCCATCGCACCCGAGCGCAAATAGTCGCCGTAAGAAAATCCACCCGGCACAATGATTAAATCTAAATTGTCATCAAGTTTGGTTTCTTGGTACCAAACTTTTTGCACTTTGCTGCCGATTTTTTGAAGCGCGCCTAAAGCGTCGCGATCACAATTTGAACCAGGAAATGTAATTACTGCTGATCTCATTAAATGGCCTCGTAAGTGTAGTTCTCGATAATTTTATTCACCAAAAGCTTGTCGCAAATTTCATCAACAATCGCTTGGATTTTGGCTGGATCAGTTTCAGCAATTTCTAGCTCTACAACCTTGCCTTGTCTAACTTGCGAGATTTGCGGAAAGCCCAAATTTTTATTCAAAGAATTTTCAATGGCTTTGCCCTGAGTATCCAAAACGCCTTTTTTTAGAGAGATTAGAATTCTGATTTTCATGATTAATTAATTTTAATTCCTAAACGCGAAGCCACTTCAGAGTAAGCCTCAACCAAACCGCCCAAATTTCTTCTGAAGCGATCCTTGTCCATTTTTTCTGAAGTTTGTTCGTCCCAAAGTCTACAGCTATCAGGGCTGATCTCGTCAGCTAACACGATATTTTTTTGCGCATCAAACCCAAATTCGATCTTAAAATCAACGAGTTTGATACCAATTTTTTTAAACATTGTCTGTAAAATTTGGTTAATTTTTAGAGTCTGTTTTTTGATTTCTTCAAGCTGCTCTTTTGTCACAACTTTCAAAACATTAACCGCGTGATCGTCGTTAATTAAAGGATCGCCAAGCGCGTCATCTTTCAAACAAATTTCAAAAACCGGCGCTAGTAATTCCAAGCCTTCAGCAATGCCAAGGCGCTTCGCCATTGAACCAGCGGCGATATTACGCACGATAACTTCCAAAGGAATAATTGTAACCTTGCGAATCAACTGCTCACGCTCGCTTAGTCTTTTTTCAAAGTGCGTTGGAATCCCAGCGGCTGCCATTACAAGCATGATATACTCTGAGATCAGGTTATTTAAAACACCTTTTCCCATAATAGTTTCTTTCTTCTCGCCGTTAAACGCGGTCGCATCGTCTTTAAAAAACTGGATCAACAAATTGTCGTCAGCGGTTTTAAAAAGTTGCTTGGCTTTTCCTTCGTAAATTTTTTCTAGTTTTTGCATTTTAATTCCATTTCGCAACTGGCGGCAAAGACATCAAAATCGCTTCTGTATTGCCTCCAGTCATTAATCCAAATTTTGTTCCACGATCGTAAACCAAGTTGAACTCAGCATAAAGCCCGCGCTTAACTAATTGATGTTCGCGCTGTTCGTCGCTGTATTTCTTAAACATGTGATTTCTCACCAGTCTTGGAAAAATATCTAAAAAAGCCAGCCCAACATTGCGGGTAAATTCAAAATCATTTTCAAAATTATCGGTGTTGAGGTAATCGTAAAAAATTCCCCCAACGCCGCGGGCGCAATTGCGGTGTTTGATGAAAAAATATTCGTCACACCATTTTTTGAATTTATCGTAATACTCAATATGCGCCTTGTCGCAAGCGCCTTTAAAGGCTGCGTGAAAAGCTGCAGTATCTTCTTCAACTTCAAACATTGGATTTAAATCTGCGCCGCCACCAAACCAATTTTTCTGGGTACAAATAAAACGCGTATTAATGTGAACCGCTGGAACTAAAGGAGATTTCATGTGCGCCACTAAGGAAATGCCACTAGCCCAAAATTTAGGATTTACTTCTGCACCAGGAATTTGCGCCGCAAATTCTTGACTAAAATCGCCATGAACTTTCGAAAAATTCACTCCAACTTTTTCAAAAACATTGCCTTTCATCAAAGACATTTCACCCGAGCCGCCACCTTCGCGATCCCAGTGTTTACGAACAAACTTGCCAGGATTTTTCTCGCCAAATTCCACTTCAATTTTTTCAAACTCAGCGCAAATCATGTCGCGTAAATTTTGAAACCACTCGGAGGTGACTTTCTGTTTTTCTTCAATGTTCATTTGTAAATTTGGATTGCTTAATTGAGGCGCGATTTCGATAATTTTTTTATCTTTTTTTTAAAAAAACTAATCCCTCAAAATGAACTTTAAATCAGAATTTTTGCGTGAATTTTTCGCGCGCGGATTTTTTGCTCAAGCAACTCACGCCGACGAACTTGACCAAATTTTTGCCAAAGAGCAAGTCACCGCCTACATTGGCTTTGACTGCACCGCAAAATCGCTGCACGCCGGAAGCTTGATTCAAATCATGATTTTGCGCCTACTACAAAAACACGGCCACAAACCTTTGGTTTTGCTTGGCGGCGGCACCACAAAAATTGGCGATCCGAGTGGAAAAGATGAAGCGCGCCAAGTTTTAACTGAAGAAAAAATCGCTGAAAATCTTGCCGGAATTAGAAAAACTTTAGAAAAATTTATCAGCTTTGAAGGCTCATCAGCTGCGGTTTTAGTCAATAACGACGACTGGCTAAAAAACCTAAATTACCTAGAATTCCTCCGCGACATCGGCCGCCATTTTTCGATCAATCGCATGCTAACTTTCGATTCGGTAAAAACACGACTAGAGCGCGAGCAACCTTTAAGCTTTCTCGAATTCAACTACATGATTTTGCAAGCTTACGACTTTTACGAGCTAAACAAAAACCATAATTGCCGCTTACAAATTGGCGGATCCGATCAATGGGGAAATATTGTTAATGGCGTGGAATTAACCCGCCGAGTTGCTGCTAAAGATGCTTTTGGATTAACCTCACCTTTACTTACAACCGCTGACGGCAAGAAAATGGGCAAAACATCTGACGGCGCGGTTTGGTTAGATGAAACGATGCTCTCACCTTTCGATTATTTTCAATATTTCAGAAATACTCACGATGCTGACGTGGGTAAATTTTTAAAATTATTTACTGATTTAAGTTTGGAAGAAATCGAGAACTTAGAAAAACTAAAAGACCAAGAAATCAACAAAGCCAAAGAGATTCTAGCTTTTGAAGCAGTTAAAATCTGTCACGGCGAAAAGTCGGCAAATGAAGTTTTGCAAAAAGCGCGCGAGATTTTTGTGGCAAAAAATTCTGCAGCTTTTGAAGAGAGAGAAATTTCTTTGGGCGCAGATGGCAGCAAAAAACTAATCGAAATCTTGAAAGAAATCGGCGCAGTTGAATCAAATGGTGAAGCCAAAAAACTAATTGAAGGCAAAGCAGTTAAAATCAACGGTGACGCGGTTTTAGAGGTGCAGCTTGCGATTAAAGAAATTGGCAAATTTGATTTGGCAGTTGGTAAGAAAAAGTTTTTTAAAATTAACGTATCCTAACTTAATAAACCCTCGATGTCATGCTGAGCCTGTCGAAGCATGATTCTGGGCACGCCCCTGAATCATGCTTCAGCAGGCTCAGCATGACATCGAGGTGATTAATAAAATAAATAAAATGACCAAAAAAATAATCGGAATTGGCAATGCGATCGTCGATATTTTGTGCAAAGTTGACGACTCATTTTTGAAAAAAAATGGTTTAATCAAAAACTCAATGTCGCTAATTGACGACGCCACGGCGCAAAATTTATCGGCCCTGAAATCAGAAAAAATAACTTCTGGCGGATCTGCCGGAAACACCATTGCCGCACTGGCGCAGTTGGGATGTAAAACCACTTTCATTGGCAAAGTTGGTGACGATGAATTCGGACTAAAATTTATTAGCGAAATTGAAAAAACCGGCACTGATTTTTTCAGTAACAAAAATCACCAAAAACCAACGGCAAAATCTTTTATTTTAGTTACCCCTGACGCCCAAAGAACAATGTCGACATTTTTGGGATGTGCTTCTGAGATCACCGAAGATGACATTGTTGAAACCAGCTTCAAAGATGCGTCAATTCTATATCTAGAAGGATATTTGTGGGACGCGCCAAAAACAATTTTAGCACTAAAAAAAGCCATTTCTTTTGCTAAAAAAAATGGCGTAAAAGTTGCTTTTTCGCTTTCTGATTCTTTCTGCGTTTCTCGTCACAAAGCCGATTTTATTGAGTTGGTTCGTAACGACCTCGACATCCTTTTTGCCAATGAAGCCGAGGCTTTGGAGCTTGCCGCAACATTTGCCGAAAATAAAAATTTAATCACAATTGTGACAAAAGCTGAGAAAGGCTGCGAGGTTTTTTCTAGCGGAAAATCTTTTGCGAGCCCCGCTCAAAAAATTGAAAAATTAATCGACACAACAGGCGCCGGAGATGCTTTTGCTGCTGGCTTCCTTCACGGCTTGGTAAATGATTTTGGTTTAGAAAAATCTGCAGATTTTGGCAATCTTGTTGCCTCTAAAATCATTCAAAAATTTGGTGCTCGATTTGAGTCAGAAGAGTTAAAAAACTTACTTTAAAAATATGCTTTGGACCAAACACGAACTCTTAGAAGCCTTATCCGAAGAGCTTCTAAACCACAAATTACCAGACAATTTAGAAATTGACGAAGTCGTAATCGACAGTCGCAAAACTCCAAAAAGTGGATTATTTTTAGCAATTAAAGGCGACAAAAATGATGCTCACGATTTTTTAGATCAAGCCCGCGCCAATGGCTGCTTAGCTTTGTTGGTGCAAGATTCATCAAAAGTAAAAGATGCCGATTTTATTTTGGTCAAAAACACTTTTGTCGCGCTTTACAAACTTGCTGAATTTTCGCGCAAAAGAAGCTCCGCAAAAATCATCGCAATTACCGGATCAGTTGGCAAAACCGGCACCAAAGAAATGTTGAAACTGGCATTTTCTGCTTACGGCAAAACTTTTGCCACCCAAGGAAATCTCAACAACCACATTGGTTTGCCACTTTCGCTCTGCAATTTTTCTGCCGATTGTGCCTTTGGCATTTTCGAAATGGGAATGAATCACTTAAACGAAATCGAGCCACTCTCGCGCTTAGCACGTCCCCACCTTGCGGTGATTACCAATGTTGGGCCGGTGCACATTGAATTTTTTAAAAACGAAGAAGAAATCGCGCTCGCCAAATCTGAAATTTTTGTAGGTCTTGAAAGCGGGGGAATTGTGCTAATTAATCGCGACAATTTGCATTTTAATTTCTTAAAAAAGCGCGCCGAAATTTGCGGAATTTGGGAAGAAGATGTTTTGAGTTTTGGTAAAAATCCGCAAAGCACTTACTCAATTGAAAGCACTCAAATCAAGGCGGTGGACAAGGCTGAGATTTTCTTGAAACTAAAAAACGGCGAGAAAATTTCTTACTCAATTTCAACGGCCAGCAAAACTGCAATTTTCAATTCTGCAATTGTCGCCGGATGTTTGGATATTTTAACCAGCAATCCCAAAATTGGACTAGAAACTTTACAAAATATCTCCGACACTGCGGGTCGCGGTATGGCTTTTGAGGTAATTTTTCAAAATAAAAAAATCACTATTATTGACGACAGCTACAATGCCAGCGTGCTTTCAATGCGCGCCGGGCTTGAATATGCAACAGAATTAAAAACTGCATTAAAGAAAAAAAGAGTTGTCGCGGCGCTCGGCGACATGCTAGAACTGGGTGAGAAATCAGTTGAATTGCACGAAGAGATCACAAATTATTTAAAAGAATTCGAAATTAATTTTGCGATTTTGGTTGGTGAAAAAATGACTGAAGCTGCAAAAAAACTGACAAAAAATTCTTACAAAACTTTTTTAGATTCCACTACCGCAAGCCTTGAAATTGAAGGGATTTTGCAAGATGGCGACATTCTCTACGTCAAAGGTTCGCGCGGCACAAAAATGGAAAAATTAATCGAAAAACTAACCGACAAAATCAATGTTCACTAGCTTAGCTCTGCTGCAAAATTTTTGGCTAAAATCTTTAGTCTGCCTTTTTTGCGCTTATTTGATCGGATTTTTTTCCACCAAAAAATTCATTTCCTTCGTCACCGCAAAACAACTATTTCAACCGATCCGCTCTGACGGACCCGCAACCCATCTAGCTAAAAAGAAAACGCCAACCATGGGCGGAATTTTTATTGTGCTCTCCACCCTACTTTCAACCCTACTCTTTCTTGATCTTAGCAATTCTTACATCTGGGTTACACTTTTTGTTTTCATTTCTTTTTCTGCCATCGGCCTTACGGACGACTTGATGAAAGTGCTCTACAATAATCCTAATGGTTTTCGCGGTAGCGTAAAAATCGTCATTCAATTTGTCATTATTGGCGCGGCATTTTTGTGGCTTGGAACTGTTGATACGGTGCATTTAAAAAATCGCGTCTTTTTGCCAATTGGCGATGGGCATTGGATTTCATTAGGAATCGTGCTTTACGTTTTATTTGTAACTTTCGTAATTGTTGGAACTTCCAACGCGGTGAACCTCACCGATGGTCTTGACGGCCTGGTTTCAGTGCCTGCAATTATTAATGCGGCTTGCTTGGCGGTTTTGATTTTTGTCGCAACTGACGCCAATTTGGCCAAAGATTTTCACGCACCAAATATCGAAAATACCCGCGAATTAATTTTCTTCTGCTTCACTTTAATTGGCGCGATTTTGGCTTTTTTAACTTTTAACTTAAAGCCGGCAAAAATTTTCATGGGTGATGTCGGAAGTCTGGCGATTGGCTCTGCCCTTGGTTTAATTGCCATCATCATCAAACAAGAATTTGTCTTTTTTGTAATTTCAATTTTGTTTGTTTGCGAAGCTTGCTCGGTGATTTTGCAAGTTGGCTCTTACAAACTTCGCAAAAAAAGAATCTTTTTAATGGCGCCTTTGCACCACCATTTTGAAAAACTTGGTTGGGGTGAAAAGAAAGTCGTCAGAGCCTTTTGGTCTGCCTCGCTAGTTTTTGCAGCACTGGGAATGACAATATTTTTCGTTTAAAAAATGACAAAAAAACCTCGGGTTTACCTTTACGATTCAACTCTTCGCGATGGCGCACAGACGAGCACGGTTAATTTTAGTTCTCGTGACAAAGTTGAAATTTCTAAAGTGCTAGATGGCCTTGGTATTGATTATATTGAAGGCGGCTGGCCTGGCGCAAACCCGACTGATGATGAATTTTTTGCTGACTTACCAAAATTAAAAAAATCACAATTTTCCGCTTTCGGAATGACTTGTCGTAATGGCACCTCTCCCGCCAATGACGCTGGCCTAAACGCTTTGATTAATGCCAATGTTAAGTCGATTTGCATTGTTGGTAAAACTTGGGATTTTCATCTTGAACACGCTTTGCACATTTCAGAAAAAGAAAATCTCGAAATGATTTCTGGCTCAATTGCCCACATCGTGAAGAAGAAAAAAGAGGCAATGTTTGACGCCGAACATTTTTTTGATGGCTATAAAGCCAATCCAAAATTCGCGCTTCGTGCAATTAAAACCGCTTTTGATGCTGGCGCACGTTGGATTGTTTTGTGCGACACTAATGGCGGAACTTTGCCTAGTGAAATCAGCAAAATCGTTAAGGAAGTTGCCAAAATTATTCCTGGCGAAAATTTAGGAATTCACTGCCACAACGACACCGGAAATGCCGTGGCAAATTCAATCGCGGCAGTTGAAGCAGGTGCACGCCAAGTGCAGGGAACTTTAAACGGTTTGGGCGAGCGCTGCGGCAACGCCAATTTAATCAGCATCATTCCAACCTTGTTTTTGAAAATGGGTTTTGATGTGGGTGTTGCTGAAAAAGAGTTAAAAAATTTGGTGCGCGCTTCAAATTTTCTCGATGATTTGCTCAACAAAGAACGCGACAAATTTGCTCCCTACGTTGGCAAATACGCCTTTGCTCATAAGGGTGGATTGCATGTTTCGGCGGTGGCTAAAAACCCATCTTCCTACGAACATGTGGCGCCAGAAAAAGTTGGTAATGAACGCCAAATCATGATTTCGGATCAAGCGGGACGCTCGAATATTATTTCGCGCTTGAAAGAAATTGGTTTGAATCCTGACGACAAAATAAAATTCAGCCAAATTGCTGATTTAGTAAATCAGGTGAAAGAGCTTGAAGCGAAAGGTTACGCCTATGATGCGGCAGATGCGAGTTTTGAAATCTTGGCAAAAAAATCTTTGTCAGTTGTTCCGAATTTTTTTGATTTGATTGGCTTTAGAGTTTTGGACGAACGCAAGTTTGACGCTAAAGGAAAAGTTGTAACAGTTGCTGAAGCCACAATTAAAATTAAAATCGGAAATAAAGTTACAATGTCAGTTGCCGAAGGAAATGGTCCGGTAAATGCACTCGACAAAGCCTTGCGAAAAAGCCTTTCACGCAAATATCCAAGTTTAAAAAATGTTCGTTTGACTGACTACAAAGTGAGAATTTTAACACCCTCCGATGGCACACAAGCAATCACTCGCGTGCAAATTGAATCAACTGACGGCAAGACTAAATGGACAACAATTGGCGTTTCGGAAAATATTGTGGACGCCTCTTTTCGCGCACTTCACGATAGCATCACTTATCAATTGATGCGTGAATAGCGACTTGAAGGCTAGACAAATATTAAAGCAAAAATAAGTTTTCGCGCGATTTTTAAAATTGCTTTTTCGCACCAAAATTAAAATTTTTCAAAAATGGCAACATCCAAACAAGAGCAAGTTTACAACGAAATCGTTGAATATTACGCGTTTGCCGATCGCATGATTCGCGCAGTGCAAGACAGTTCTCACAAACTTGCCGAACAACAATTTGCCATTGTTGAAGAAATGACTACTCGCCTCGAAGAATGCGCCGACCAGCTTGCCACTCAGTACATTGATTTTGTTACTAAAGGCGAATCGGCTAAATCTACTGAAATAGTGCGCACTGCGCTTAACAATATCGCCTCGAAAATTGAAGAATGTCGTCACAAGATTTTGGCGCTGCATCCAAATGAGTAACATTGAAAAAATCCTCTTACAACTCGCGCCAGATCTCAAAAAAGTCGACCAAATTATTCTTGAATTCGCGGTTGGAAAATCGCCGCTAATTGCCGAAATTTCAAATCACCTGATCTCTTCCGGCGGCAAAAGAATCCGCCCAATTTTGCTAATTTTAGCCGCCAAACTTTGCGGCACCAAAGACCAAAAAAAACCACAAGATCTAGCTGCTGCAGTTGAGTTAATTCACAGCGCCACCTTGCTTCACGATGACGTTGTTGACACAAGCCAAGTAAGGCGCGGCAAAAAAACCGCCAATTCACTTTGGGACAACAAAGCCAGCATTTTGGTGGGCGATTATTTATTCTCGATCGCCTTTCAATTAATGGTGCGGGTAAAAAATTTAGAAGTGTTGGGATTGCTCGCCAAAGCCTCGTCAATCATGGCTGACGGTGAAGTGATGCAGTTAGAAAATTCTAGTGACGTGGCGCTTTCTGAAAGCAAATATTTTGAAATTATTTTTGGCAAAACCGCCGTGCTTTTTGCCGCGGCTTGCGAATCTGGTGCTTTAGTTAGTGATGCGTCAAAAGCAGAAGTGGCAGCACTTCGCGAATTTGGCACTAACCTTGGAATCATCTTTCAAATTGTTGACGATATTTTGGATTATTCGTCGGACGAAAAAGTTTTAGGCAAAGATGTCGGCAATGATTTTTTTGAAGGCAAGGTGACTCTGCCAGTGATTTTGCTGCACCAAAAAGCTGACAAAGTGGAACAGAAATTTATTTCCGACACATTTAACAAAAACCTTCTTGCAAGCGAGAGAGCGGCAACTGATTTTGCTCAATTTTTAGAACTGCTGAAAAAACATCAGGGCCTTGAAGCTTGTAAAAACAAGGCTTTGCAGCATCACAAATTGGCAGTTCAAAATTTAGAAATCTTTTCTGATTCAAATTTCAAAAAAGATTTAGTCGCAATCTTAGACTACTCTCTGGCTCGAATTTTTTAAAAAATGAAACTACTACACCACCTCACAAAAATCGGCGTAATCATTGCGATTTACGCAATCTTCATGTTGGTTTCGCTGCGCCAATGCAGGGCTCAGGTTGTTGACAGCGCCTTTTACCAATGGCAGGTTTTTGAGTTGCAAGAAGACGAACTCGATTACAAAAAATGCTACATTGTTGCCCATCCCACCAAAACCGACACTGACCACAATTCGCGCCAAAAACCTTATTTAATGATTACGCATTTTCAAAAAGATCGCTCGGAAGAAGTCAGTATTTTCGGTGGCTACGAATATAAACTAAGCAGCGAAATTTTTGTTTTGGTTGATCCGCTGCAATTCAAATTAATCGCCAAGAAAGACATGGCTTGGACTAAAACCAAGGCAGAAGATTTGGCAATTATTGAAGCAATGCTAAATGGTGGCGACTTAAAAGTGCGCAGTGATTCTGCCGTTGGCACCTACGCAGTTGATGAATATTCGCTAAAAGGCATTACTCGCGCCTACGCACGCATGAGAGAGATTTGTAAGTAGCTCTTCTATCCTCCTTAAAAAAAGGAGTAGCCTTAATTTTCTTCTTTTCTTCTTTAAAAAAAATGACCACCCAAAACCGCCCCCTCGCTGATTTAATGCGTCCCGAAACCTTGTCGGACGTGATTGGACAAGATCATCTCTTCGGTGAAACTGGCGCTTTGGCAGTGATTGAAAAATCAGAAAACGTGCCTTCAATAATTTTGTGGGGCCCTCCAGGTGTTGGGAAAACCACGATTGCCAAGGCACTAGCAAAAATTTCCAACGCCGAATTTGTTGCAATGTCGGCGATTAATTCGGGCGCCGCCGAAATTCGTAAAGTGGTTGATCGCGCTAGAATGTTGGGTCACACCGCCACAGAAAACGCGCTGTTTGAAGACAATCAAACCCCCACCAAAACCATTTTGATGGTTGATGAAATTCACCATTTTAACAAAACCCAGCAGGATCTTTTTTTGCCCTTCATTGAAGACGGCACGATTATTTTAATTGGCACCACAACTGAAAATCCCTCATTTCAACTCAACTCCGCCCTGCTTTCACGCTGCAAAGTAATTACGCTAAAAATTCTCGATGATGCAGCACTTGGCAAAATTTTAACGCGCGCGGAAAAAAATTTAGGAAAGAAATTAAAACTTTCAGATGCAGCGCGCGAAGCCTTAATTAATCTAGCTTGCGGCGATGCACGTTATTTTTTAAATGCTTGTGAAGAATTGTTTGCTCTTAATTTAAAAAGCGAAATTTCGGCAGAAAAATTAACTGAAATTATTTCCAAACGCTCGGCGCATTTTGACAAAAAAGGCGATTTTCATTTCAACCTAATCAGCGCCTTCCACAAATCTTTGCGCGGCTCGGATGTTGATGCAGCGCTTTATTATTTGGCGCGCATGCTTGCGGCAAAAGAAGATCCTTACTACATTTTGCGCCGTCTGGCGCGCTTTGCCACCGAAGATATTGGCCTCGCCGACCCCAACGCCCTGCTGCAAGTAATGGCGGCAAAAGAAAATTACGATTTTTTGGGAAGCCCCGAGGGCGACTACGCTCTGAGTCACGCCACAATTTATTTGGCAACCGCTCCCAAATCAAATGCCAGCTACATGGCGCACAAAGCCGCAATTGACGCTGCTTCTCGCAGCACCGATTTAATGCCGCCAAAAAACATTTTAAATGCGCCAACTACAATGATGAAAAGCGAAGGCTACGGCGAAGGTTACATTTACGATCACGACACGCCGAATTGCTTTTCTGGCCAAGAATTTTTTCCGCCAGAATTATTGAAAAAAGCGCGCCCGAAATTTTTTGAACCCAACGAGCGCGGCTTTGAAAGAGATTTGAAAAAGCGCTTGGAATATTGGGAAGAGTTGCGACGAAAACTGAGAAAGTAAAAACCACCCTCGCGCTGAGATTTGCAATTCCTGCCTGACAGGCAGCAATCTAGTTTTTTTATTAAAAGCAGGCGCATCAACGCTTTGCAGACTTCAACCATCAAAAATTGACAAAAGAGAGCAACTGTTGTCTGGCAGGCAAAAAATTAATACCTTACCACCACAATACCCGAGCCACCCGCATTACCAACACTTGTTTCAGTTGCAGCGCCGCCGCCTCCCCCGCCCGTGTTAACGGCTCCTGCAGACCCAACATTTCCACCACCACCTAATCCACCAGTGCCATTAGTGCCGCCCGAGACGTAGTAAGATCCAGCACCGCAGGCAAAGCTGCCGCTTCCCGAAGCCGCGTAGGCAAGGCCTGATTTAGAGCTGTAGCCGGTGCCTGCTGAGGCAGTGCAAGTTGCGGCGGCACAGCCGTTGTTGGTAACGGTGGCAACGCCCGGTGCGGTGCAACTGTAATTAACGTTGCCGCTGTAGCCTGCAGCGTCACAAGCAAAAACTCTGCTGCCCGATGAGGCGTAAGTCAAAGCTGATTTAGAGCCATAGCCAGTTGCCGCTAAAAGACTGCAAGTAATTGGAGACGAATTGTCGCAGCCACTTAAAGTGACTAATCCGCCGACACAATTTTGAACAACGCTACGATTGATTTTAGAAGTCCATTTTTTGCCCAAATAATCTTAAATCGCGATTCTTTCGTCTGCTTCTAAATTTCTGGTAAATATTACGATCTCCCCAATCTCGCCAATGTAGTTTTGACCAATGCTTAAGTTTGTAAGGTCTGTCAGTTTAGTAGCGTCAGCACTTTCAGAAGCCAACACGCCATTAATGTAAGTTTTTTTGCCAGTAGCGCCCGACATAAAAGCAAAGACACGCGGCTTATCTTTAGAGCTTAAATAGCCACTAATGCCTGAGCTGTAAGAATTTGAGCCTTGCGCGTGAATTATGGCAGAATCGGAAAAATAGCCTAAAGCCAAACTATTATTAGCTCCAGATCCCGCGCTTCCTAAAAAATAATTGCCCAAGCTTGAGCTTTTTCTTTTTTCGAGAACAAAAATTGTGTAATCGGTGCCGTTTAAAAAACTGCAATCAAAGGTGAAATATTTGTTGGAGGTGCCGTCAAATTCTACCGCGTGAACTCGGTTAATCGTGTTGGAATAAGTTGGGCTTGAGCCAGCAGTATTAATTTCCACTTTATTGGTAGAGTTTCGTTGGTCATACCAAGTTGAAAGCGAGTTACCGCTACTGGCTTCAGAGCTCTTGAAGCTTGAATCTAGACTTGTTTCAAGCCACAAGGCCGAGTCTTGGCACTGCGTTAACTGGAGATGATTTGCTGAGAGATTGAGCGGCAGTAATGCGAAATTTTGAAACTATTCCGTCAGCTGCAACGACACCGGCAATAAAAATACCGACAATGATAATTACCGCCGACACCTCAATTAAAGAAAAGGCGCTAACTTTGAGGCGAGGTTTTTTAGAAATCATTTTAAATAGTTGGTTGACAAATTTTAGACTAAAGAAGCGCCTTTCAAAGTCGCGGTGTCAAATCTTCCTGAAGGTAGAGCGATTTTTAATCTCTGCCCTGCAATTGCCAAAGCTAAACCTCTAAAGACCACGCAGCAATTTCTTGTAAAGCTCTTTTTGAGTAAGCCTCTTTACGATCTGCTTTTTTAGTTTTTTCAAGCAAAGGATCGAATAATCCAAAATTCACATTCATTGGTTGGAAAGAATTTTTCTCTTCGTGGCCCAAAGTAATGTGATTTAACAGCGCACCAATTGCGGTTTGCGGCGTTGGTCTGGAGACAGTTTTGCCTGCCATTTCAGATGCAACAAACATTCCCGAAAGCAAGCCCATCGCCGCTGATTCAACGTAACCTTCAACGCCCGTAACCTGCCCAGCGAATAAAATATTGGGTGATTTTTTGAAGCGTAAATATTCATCGAGAAGTTTAGGCGAGTTTAAAAATGTGTTGCGGTGAATGCCGCCAAAGCGCGCAAATTCTGCGTTTTCTAAGCCCGGAATTTTTGTAAAAACGCGCTGCTGGTCGCCATATTTCATTTTAGTTTGAAAGCCGACAATGTTGTAAAGCGTGCCAATCTTGTTGTCTTGGCGCAACTGAATCACCGCGTAAGTTTTGCCGGGGCGATTGCGAAAAAATTTTTCAGCTTCGTTTTCAGGCGCTGGAAAATGTGGGTTGGTTAGCCCAACAGGTTTCATTGGCCCAAAGCGCAAAGTTTCAACGCCGCGCGCCGCCATTACTTCAATTGGCAAGCAACCATCAAAATAAGGCGTGTCTTTTTCCCAATCTTTGAAGTCACCCTTTTCGGACGCAACCAAGTCATTTACAAATTCTAAATATTGGTCGCGGGTCAAAGGGCAATTGATGTAGTCAGCGCCGTCACCTTTGTCGTAGCGCGATTGAAACCAAGCCTTGGTGAAGTCGATTGATTCTTTGTAAACAATTGGCGCGATTGCGTCAAAAAAAGCTAAATGCTCTTCTCCGCTGTGTTCTAAAATTGATTTGCTGAGTAAGTCGGACGTCAACGGGCCAGTTGCAACAATCCATTTTTCGTTTGATTCAACGGGAAGCTCAGAAATTTCTCGGCGCGAGATTTTAACTTTGTTTGTAGCTAAAAGTTCACTTTCAATAAATTTTGAAAAACCCTCGCGATCTACAGCCAAAGCAGATCCAGCCGGAATTTTGTTGGCATCAGCCGAGCGCATTACCAGCGAGTTTAACATCCGCATTTCTTGATGCAGCAATCCGACCGCAGTATGTACATCGTCACTACGAAGTGAATTTGAACAAACCAACTCGGCAAAATCGGCAGTTCGGTGCGCAAAGGTTTTACGCTCATCACTTCGCATTTCAAAAATTTCAACCTCAATGCCGCGCGACGCCAACTGCCAAGCCGCTTCAGAGCCAGCAAGTCCGGCACCAATAATGTTAACTTTTTTCATTTTTTTGAATTTTAATTACCCAGCACAATCAAACATTTTCTACGAAGAAAAAAATTCCCCGTCTTCTCTTTTTCAATCGCTGTGATGTTGGTGATGCCGCCATTCTTGCGCGCGCTTTCGACCGTAAAATCAATATTGGTTGTCCAAAACCTCAAGTCGCTAGTGTAATAACAAACCCGCCCCTCGCGAGTAGGATTTTTAATATTGGTCACCGGCAAATTATATTGCCCCAAAGATTCTCGGTAAGATGAACAGCTAGAAACCAGCGCTAAAAGTGCCATGGCAGCGATTAGTTTTATTTTCATTTTGTTGGTTTCTTAAAATGGAAGGGAAGCGAAAGAGAGGAAATTAAGGCGGGATGAAACTGGCAAGCAATAGGAAAAATATTCTTAGAAAAACTCACAACCGATTCTCCAAATAACCATTCCCCCCTCTCAGTGTCACCCCGTCTTCACGACGGGGTCCATAGTACCACGAGTTCCGTAAGTGAAGAATAAAATTCATAGCTTGTGACGAAATAGACCCCGTCGTGAAGACGGGGTGACACGAAGTGCGTGAAACACACCGAGAATGAACTACCTTTTCAAAAACTCTGAGCACAAAAAAACCGACTACTGCTTTTGCAATAATCGGTTTTTGATTTTGCAGATAATTAATTCGCCGCAATATCTTTTAGTAATTTTGAATCAATCAACGGAGTTCCTTCAACTTCATACCACTGTCTACCATAGATATAAGGAATCCACCATGAGTGCCAGTTAATAACTCCATCTACCAAAGCAACTGCCCCAGGAGTACTTTCAATTGCTCTATCAGTAGCTTGTTTGATATTTGCGACACCAGTAGGAATAAATACAATTATATGTTTCATATCCTTTCCCACAACTCGATCACGACCTCTTTTAAAATCAGTACCTCGAGACAAATCGACGTTCTTTGAAGAGATAATAGTAAAGTCAGTAATCCTTTGGGAACAACTAGCTAACAACAAAGCGGCAGTTAAGGAAATTATTATTTTTGATATTTTCATGCTTTTTATTTGAGTTAAAAATTAGGAAGTGGTGACCAATTTAGTTAAAGTCTTACATCACTTGATTTGACGGGTAAAAATAAATCAAGGAACTTTACAGATTCTGCTGCAAATCGAGACCTCTTAAATCAAATCAAACAAACTCTTAATCGTCGTCGGCACAAAAGACGAAACTTTATTTGTCTCAAACGTCGCTTCTTTGTCGCCTTTCTTTCTCGTGTATTCGTAGCGAATGCCAAAGAGCCCGCCGCCCTCGCCGCCAGTTAGCAAGCCAACTACGTTTCCTAAAATTGGAATTTTTCCGATGCCAAAAAGATTATTCACGATGAAACCGGGAATGATCATGCCTTTGATGGCGTAGATATCATTTTTCAAATCAATCGCGCCTTTGGCGGTGATGCCGATTTTGAAGTTGTTGGCGATTAGCGATTTTAACTCGAGCACATTTTCTTGCAGCGCGAATTCGATTTTCACCGAGTTGAAAGTGGTTTTGTCGTTGGAGAAAATTTTATCCTTCACTTGCGAGAACAAATCATTCTTGGCAAGGCGCTTCACTGCTGGGTTTGCAAAGATTGTGATTTCATCGTCAATCTTCACCACCCCTGCCAAAACTTGTTTTTTATTGACGATTTTATTTTGCAATTTCACCTCAGCATTGCCACCTGAAATGGTATTAGAAATTCCCAAAGCCTCTGCCAAATAGCCAATATCAGTGATGCGGCCATCGATTGCGACAAAGTTTTCTTTAGCGTTTTTAGTCACGCGCAAATCCAGAGATTGTTTTTTGCTGTAATTTCCTTTGGCCAAACCACTACTGCAAAAATCATTTTTACAGCTTAGCGCCAAGTAAAAATTCTTAACCGACTTATTGCGCAAAAGACTGACATTATTGACTGCAACCTGAAGCTTCAAATTAGCAAAATCTTTGTTTGCCGACGGTTTGCTAAAAAATTTCTGCTCAATAAATGGCGCAAAATTTATTTGCCCACCTTTGAGAGAAATTTTTTGTGTCGCTGATTTTTTGTCAGCTTTGTAAGAAAAAGCGTAATTATTTTTACCGAAATTATTATTTTTTAGATCAACGCTTGCGATCAAGAATGGCGTGGTTTCAAAGCCAATTTCAGCATTAACTTTTGCTAAATTTTTCGCCTCTTTTTTAAACAACTCAATATTTTTAATACGAATTTTTTGCGGATCTCTCACCGAAATAATCAAATTTAAACTCGATTCCACACCAACTTTTTTTGTAATATCAAAAGGCTGCGCATCGAGCTCTGCCGCGGTTAAATCAACATTGGCGATAAAGTCGGTGCTGGTAAAATCTTTTTTAACGCGAATTACAACGCCGCCTTTGACGTAATCATTTTTTAAATCAGGAATGGTGGAATTTGCCGAAATGTAAACATGGCTCAGATCAATTTTTTCTTGAAGCGGCAGACGAATATCGAAATCATTTTGCGACGCGCCATTTAGATATTTTTCGACGCCCGCAATAAAATCTGACGATTTGTGATCAACATGCTTTAGTGAATCAGCGGCATGTCCCTTCGACTTGCCGCTGATTTTTAGCAAAGCCACCGGCGCATCAAAATCATCAATTTCAACCAAACCTTCGGTGATTTTGCTGTTTAAAACTTCGCCAGATGTCAGCACAATTTTCATATTTTTTTTGCTGAAATTGGCAGTGCCCTCAACGTTATTAACCACCGGAAATGCCTCGTCGTAATTGAGATTGACGCCAGCAAATTTTACCTGCGCATCAATATCTTTGAGCAAAAATTCATCACCACTTTTTTGCAGTGAAAATTTGGTGTAAGCATTTTTTAAATCTCCGCCTTTAACGTGAGCAATTACCCAGTCGCGAATTCCGGCTTGATTCAATGAACTGGGCCAGAATTTTTCCATTTCGGCAAGCGGAGTATTTTGTAATTTAATGTAGAAATCGAGTTCTTGATTTTGCGGATTTTTAATATTTGAAATTAAAAGCGACATTTCCAAATGTGGCGCTAAAGCGTTTTTTGCCAGCATTTGCGGCGCATCTGCTAGGTAAGTTTTGATTTCAGATAAATTCAAAATTCCCAAATTATTGTCGTATTTTCCGGCAACCGAAAAATCAGCAAAATCAATTTTTTTGGCAAAGAACGCGGGAAAGTTAAAATCACCATTTTTGGCATCGGCTTTGAAAAGCACCTCGCTCATTTTTCCGTCTTTAATCACAAAAGAAGCACTGGCATTTAACGTGGTATTGACGCGATTCAAAGCCTCTAAACTTGAATGCAAATCAGCAACCGAATTGGCGACAAAATTTTCTAAAATCACGTCGCATTTTAAGCCGTCACTTTTTGACAAACGGCAGCTTACGTTGAAATCGACGTCACTTTTTTCTTCGTCAAAATTGAGTTTGTTAATTGAAGAAATGAGCAGCGCTTGGCCTTCAACTGCAGTTCGAATTTGTGATTTTTTTAGCAAAATTTCGGTATCGAAATTTTGGCCTTTAGCAATGATTACAGCGTTTTCAATTTCAATATTTTCAATCGGAAATTTACCGCTGCGAATTGACGACAGAAATTTAATAAAAGGATTAAATTCGACTGATTTTTCGTCAGAATTTTGCTGCAATTTTTGCAAGTCATCCACCACAATTGTTGGATTTACCAAGTTGATTTTAGTGGGTTCAAACTTGAGCAAAAACATTTTAGGTATCGAAAATTCCGTTTCTAATTTTGGAATAATAAAAGCTTGTTTTTGCGGGCTATTTGGCAACGAGTAGAGAATTTTTAAGCTGGTTGCCGTGACTTTTAGCGTGCCGTAGCGAGTAAAACTAACGTAGCTTTGACTTAGACTAACATCGGTTCCGAGCTTTTCTTGCAAGACCGATTCGATTTTTTCAGTGACTAAATAAAATGATTTTGGCTCAACCGAAACTAAAACCAAAAAATAGGCTAGAAGCAGCGATGCGATGAGTAGAATCGAAAAGTTAAACTTGTAAAAGAGTGAGACTTTTTTCTTTTTTTTGCGAGGACGGGATTCGTGATGTGCGTGTTTTTCTAACATTTTACTTGTGACGAGATGATCCCCGTCTTGAGACGGGGTGACTAAATTTAGTGATTAATCAAACGGTAAGAAGGAATGGTCAAAACGGCAGTGCTTTCTTTTTCAGAAACAATTTCAAAACGGCAATTTTGTTTGTCTAAAATTTTGCTAACTTGTGACTCTTCCAAATTAACGCGCAGATCAATTTTTTCGATTTGCGATTTCAAGTAAAAAATAATTACCAATTGGTCGAGATGCTCCGTCATCACCGCCACGGTCACCAAGGCTTCTGGGTCGGTTTTAAACATTCCGGCGAAAATTTTGCGGAAGGCATCAAGCAAAATCAAACGATCCAATTTTAAGCGTGGCGTGGTTGATTCTTCAAAAGGACGTTCGAACTGAATTTTAGTTCTGAATTTTTCGCTAAGTCCCGCAATAAATTCTTCAACAAAAGCACTAACCGAAAACACTTCTTCGTCAGCATTTAATCTTTGTCCAATTACAGTTTGATCTAGCGAGTTGTTAATTGAGCTGCGTAATTTCAAAGCGTTTAGGTGAATTTTTTCTAGATCCTCGATGTAGCGGCGGTGCGGAAATGGACCGTAAGGCTCTTCTTTTAAAATGCCGGAAATTTGGCTAATGATATCGAGGTAAGAAAAAAGTTCGGTCGGCAAAATCAAAGCAACTTGGCTTTTAATATTGTCGATGTTGCGATCATGAGTTTCTTGAACTTTTAGAGCGTTAGCAGTTTTTTCTTTAATTTTTGCAATCATCAAATCGAAATCGATCGGTTTGATTAGGTAGTCGTTAGCTGAAGAATTTACGCCTTTAAGCACATTATCTTTTTGCCCCAGAGCGCTTAAGAAAATAAAGGGAACTGAGTTGTTGCGAATATTTTTACTGCCGCGCACTAAATCAAGAAAGCCGTAGCCGTCTAGCTCTGGCATCATGATGTCAGAAATTACTAAATCAGGTTTGTTTTGCATGAAGCTCTCAAAGGCCAATTTTCCATTAGCAGCTTCAAACACTTCAAAGCCTTCATCGCGCAAAATGTCGGCGATATTTTCGCGAATATCTTGCTCATCTTCGGCACAGAGAATTTTAATTTTTCTTTCTTCAGACATTGGGGAAATTTTTTGAGATTAGATTATTTATGGCCTCTAGGGCAACGTGGCACAAGCCACGCCCCGCTTTGCGGGGAACCCCATCACATATGTCGATAGACATATTTGATTAATTAAGAAATCACGCGCGACCCCTCGAAATTCCTGAGAATTTCATTAACCACGTCATCATTAATTTCGCTTCTTTTGCTAGCAACAGGATTTTTAGTTTCGTCAACATTGATCAAAACTTGCTGCAAATTTGGAAGCGCCACAATGTGACAAATTCGCGCCAACAGCATTTCAAAAGCCATTTTTGGCGCGGCAGAAAAATTAATCTCGGCGTTACCTTTCACTAACATTTGCCAAATTCGAGCAAGAGAAGCGAGTGAAATTTTTTGAGCGATTTCAGAAATTTTATCTTGCTGAAACTTAGAATAACCATCAAGTTTGTAAGCTGGAATTAGCTTGGCTGACGTGGTTTTGTGAGTGATTTCCATTAGGTCTAAAACCAAGTGCGAAACGTCGGAAGAGTAAGAATAAAATTCAGCAAAACTTTTTGATGCCGCCAAAAAATCTCCCTCAAGCAAGCTTTCAAAAAGCTCGATTACTTTGGCTTTGTCGGTAAGGCCGAGCATTTTTTCAACTAAATCTGCAGACAAAAGTTTCTGATGATTATTGCTGGCAAGCGCCTGATCTAAAAGCGAAAGAGAGTCGCGAACTGAACCTTCTGACATTTTTGAAATGAGCTCAAGCGCGTGATCCTCCGCTTCCAAACCTTCTTTTTGTAAAATATTTTTTAGGTGAGTTTCGATTTCTTTCTCATCCAAACGACGCAAATCAAAACGCTGACAGCGCGACAAAATTGTGATTGGAACTTTCTTAATTTCGGTTGTAGCAAAAATGAATTTAACGTGAGCTGGCGGCTCTTCGAGGGTTTTTAACAGCGCGTTAAAAGCACTGTTACTAAGCATGTGAACCTCGTCAATAATGTAAATTTTGTAAGTTGCCATTACCGGCGCATATGCAATTGAATCAATGATTTCGCGAATATCATCAACGCCAGTTCGACTTGCCGCGTCAATTTCAATAACGTCTTGATGTTTGGACGCCGCAATCATTTGGCAATTGTCGCAAACGCCGCAAGCCTGCGCTGCTGAGGATAGATCTTTATTTTCGCAATTGATGGTTTTGGCAATGATGCGCGCGGTTGTGGTTTTGCCAACGCCGCGAATTCCGGTTAAAATGTAGGCGTGATGTAGGCGATTATTTTTAATCGCATTGCTTAAAGTAGTGACCAAAACCTCTTGCCCGACTAACTCGTCAAAATTTTGCGGACGATATTTTCGGGCTAAAACTAGATAAGAATTTTGCGACATCTAAAAGGAAATTTTTTCGAAGGAGGAAAGTGAGAGCGACCCGATCTAACAAGCCTTGAGCTGCTTTCTTTCGAACCTGACTCGTTAAGCGAGAAAACCGCCCGCTCTCACCGAAAGAAATTTTGAAACGCCGTGCGGCAATATTCAAGGAGGAAATAATTTTATAATTTAAGAAACTACGCAAAACGAACTTGCAGATTTTTGATCAAGAATCTCTTGCGGCACGCTCCAGTTTTTTTGCTGAAATTTATCCACTACTTTATCAAAAAGTTTTTTTGTTTTTTTCAACTCAGATTTTTCTACGTAAGTATTTTGCGCCTTGGCAGCTTCATCAAATTTCACAGCGATTTTTGGTAATAAAAATTCTCCCGCTTGCCGCGAATCTTTTTCTAATGTTGCGGCAAGAACGCTTTGAGCTGACTTATAATCTAAACAACTGCAAAGCGCATCAACAGCATCTTCATTTCTAACTTCGGAAATTTTTGGCAGTAAAAAGACTGCCATTGCTTCATCTCCATTACCTCTAAATGCATATTTTATAAATTCGCAATGTTGCTTAATTTGCTCTGGCGTTAGGCGCGACAACAATAGGACACTCTGAAAAACCTACCACCCATCTCTAAAAATCACTAAATTTCTTTTAAAAATCTTCAAAAAGATCCAAATAATCCCTTGCAATAAAGGGGGTTTAGCCCACTATTCGCAGAGCTTCACAGCTATTTGAATTCAGTTTTTT
>CANEVP010000001.1 GCA_947442475.1 Rickettsiales bacterium | reverse complement strand
TCGGATAAACAGTCTTTTCTAACTCGCAATTTCTTACCATCTCCAATTAATATTTTACGAAATTCTGGCAAAATATTCTTGCAGAAATCATCTACCAAACAAAAGATTGGCGTTAATTGCATTCCAGTCATTTGAGCCTCATTGGTTGTTGAAGTTAGAATCCAACCAACCTCTTAGAAACTTGAATATATTGGGTGCAAGAGGTTTTTGCTTAAGCGTTATTGGGGTTAATTAAAATGATTGATGGAAAAGTTTTGAAGGGTCCTCTAGAGGTGAAAAAGAGTCAAGATAGTCGGCTCGACTTTTTATTAAAAAAAATTCTTGTTCGCACAGTAAAATTTTTACTAAGAAACATCAGCCGTAGAAATCTTCACCAATTTTTCACCACATCGAAGCACCAAATTTCCCTCGAGATCAAAATCCTCAAACACCCCACGCAACTCTTCTTCATCAAGCTTCACGCCAATCTCTTTTCCCAACCGGTAAGCATTTTTTAACCATGATTTCCGTACCCCACCAAAACCAAAGTCACCCCAGCTTTGGTAAATTTTTTCAAACTCGTCCAAAAAACTTTTTAGCAAATCTTGCGGCAAAATATTCATACCAAAATCTTTCAAACATCCAGCAGGAAAAATTGCGTTAAGTGGGTTTGAAGCAATATTTACGCCAATCCCTACAATCACAAACTCACAATCATTTCCCGAAATTTTGCTTTCAAGCAACAGCCCTGCAACTTTTTTTCCATCAATTAAAAGGTCGTTGGGCCATTTCACCTCAACCACATTTTGCAGCGCGCGACTAACAACTCTTTGCAATGCCACAATCGCCACAAAAGAAATCTGCGAAACTTCGGCCGCTGAAATTTTTGGACACAGCACCAAAGAAAAATAAAGATTTCCCACAGGCGAGCTCCAAATCCGCTCCATGCGCCCGCGCCCGCTTTTTTGTGCATCGGCCAAAATCACCTCACGCTCAAAAATTTGCCGCGAATTTGCCAATTGCAAAGCGTGAGAATTTGTGCTTTCAAGCTCGTCAAATTGATGAATCGTAAAGTTTTTATGCGTCCAATTTTTCATTTAAAAAAGCTTCGCCACCTCAATAATAAAGCCATTGCGTGCAATTCGTGTAGAATTGGCAACTTGGTAGCCGGCAAATAAAACAAGATCGTTTGGAAAATTGTAACTCAAAGCCGAAGCAAAAATTCCCAGCGCATTTTTGCCCGAGTACCAGTCGCCAACGTAACTAAGTTTATTGGTAATTTTCTGCTCAAAACCCAACATTAGCGCGGTTGAATTGCGGTCAAAAATTTGTTTGGTGCCTTGGCTGCCACCAATTGTTAAGCGGGTTTGACTTTGCGGAATTGTAAAATTTGCCGCCGCGTAATTCCAATTCCCCACGCCATTGCCTTGCAGAGAAATTGCTGCCGCTGAACCAAAAATTATTTTTGGTTGGTAGTTTTTTATTTCTTCAATTGAAAGCGGTAGCGCGGTTTTAAAGCCGAGTGCCAGCGTGTCATTGTCGTAGGAAAGATTTCCCAAATTATAGTAGGTGGCGGTAAGTTCGGTGTTGTGCCCCGCGCCGAAAGTTAGGTAGTTAGTGGCGTTTAAAAATCGTCCTTTTTCTTTGGCGCGAAATTGCGACTCATGTTGCACAAAAACACGTTTTTTCGGCGCAACATCGGCAGATGGAACATTTAAGATCGTCATCTGCGACCAAGCTTGTGGGGCTTGTAGACAAATTAAAAAGGTGAGAAGAAAAAGTTTTTTCATTGAATTAGCTTAAGATTTTTTGCCACATCTCCGGCGCACTTCAAAAGCAGTTGTTGGTATTTAGAATCATAATCATCGTGACCCTCGGCCTCTTTTTCTTGGCAGGCTTTCTTGCAAGCCTCGCTGGCGTCGCAAATGCTTGGCGCTTCTTCTAAATCTTGAGCTCCAACTAAGCTCGCTGCTAAAAAAATTAAGCTAAATAATGTGAGAAATTTTTTCACAAATTCAAAAACATGATGTAAGCATCAACATAGCCTAAACTAGCATGTTTAAAGGCCTTGGGAACTGTGCCAATTATTTTAAACCCAACCGATTGCCACAATCTCACTGCTGCTTCATTGGTTGAAACGACGAAATTAAATTGCATTGCGTGAAAGCCAAATTCTTTGGCTTTGGCAATTGAGTGAAGCGCTAAAGCCTTACCAACACCTGCGCCGCGAGATGATGCGTCAACGATGTAACTGGCATTTGCGACATGCGATCCTAGATCAACTTGATTGGGTTTTAGCAAATAAACGCCGACGATTTTTCCAGAAATTTCTGCGACAAAAGTTTTGGATTTTTTATCCATCCATTTGGCGTAAGCCTCGTCTTTTGTGGTGTCGTGGCGATTGACGTAAGTATTTTCGCCAGCAATAACTTCGCGAAAAATGCGCCAGATTTCACTAAAATCAGATTCTGTTGCTGTGCGAATTTCGATCATTTTTTTAAAAAATAATTAGTAGCGAATTACCACAATTCCCGAGCCACCAGGCATACCTACCCAAGATGTTAAGCCCATACCGCCACCAATTGCGGTGAGTCCATTGAAAGAAGAGAAGCCACCGTTGCTACCACCGCTATTTAGACCATTTTCACCAGAGCCACCCGCACCAACAGTCACAGTGTAATCGGTTGTAGCAGTGACAGAAATTGTGCCACTTAACAATCCTCCAGCACCACCTCCGCCGTTAAAAGCACCAGCGCCGCCGCCTCCGCCAACAATTAAATATTCAACATTTCTGGTATTTGGACAATTTAGTTTTTGACTAGAACCAACTGTGGTAAATTTGTGAATCGTATATCCACCAGACGAGCTGATTGTGCCACCGGTGCAATTTGTCTGCACGCTGCAAGAGCCACCGGTGATGGCGAAAGTTCCATTTGAGCAAGTGTAATTAACCGTTCCTGAATATCCCGAGCCGCAAGATAAGCTGCCACTGGCTTGAGTAACCGTTCCCGATAGTCCAGTGCCGCTTGCCGCGCAAGAAGCGCACCCCTCGCCGCTGTGAGCTGCATCGCAAGAGCAAGATCGCAAAACACTAGCAACTCCGCTAGCGCAAGTGTAGCTGATGGTTCCAGTATAATTGGCGAGATTGCAAGAAAGAGTTGTTGAGCTGGAAGTTGCAGAAACTGTAGCACTAACGCCAGCCTGACTGATGCTGCAATTTGCCGATGCTAAATCACAACCGCTTGCAGTAACCGTGTAGCCAACGCAAGAGCCTGAGGGCACGATGTTGCGATTAATTTTACTGGTCCATTTTTTGCCGACGTAATCTTCAAGCGCAATTCTTTCCTCTGGCTCAAGGGCGCGAGTAAAAATTGCGATTTCACCAATCTCGCCAATGTAATTTTGACCAATACTTAAAGTTGAAATTCCGCTGAGCTGAGAGGCGTTTGAGCTTTGCGCCGCAAGCACTCCGTTAATGTAAGTTTTTTTGCCAGTTGCGCCAGAAATGAAGGTAAAAATTCGCGAATTTCCCACCGATCCTGAGTAATTCGTCACAGTCGAATTGTAAGAATTCGAACCTTGAGCGTGAATTACCGTTGAATCAGCGCTATATCCTAAAGCCAAGCTGTTATTGGATCCGGAGCCCACAGTTCCTAAAAAATAATTATTGGTATTGGCGCTTTTTCTTTTTTCGAGAACAAAAATTGTGTAATCAGTGCCGTTTAAAAAGCTGCCATCGAAGGTAAAATATTTATTAGCGCTGCCGTCAAATTCTACAGCGTGAACCCGATTAATTGTGTTAGAATAAGTGGGGCTTGCACCTGCCGTGCTAATTACAACTTTTGAGGCAGAATTTCTCTGATCGTACCAAGTTGAAAGCGACCTACCATTATTGGCCTCGCCGCCGTTAAAACTACTATCTAAACTAGTTTCAAGCCAAAGTGCCGCATCAGAAACTTCGTTAACTGGAGAAGAGCGGCTTAAATTTTGCGCAGCGGCAATTCTGAATTTCGAAACCATGCCGTCAGCAACAACAACACCGACAATAAAAATGCCAACGATGATGATTGCAACCGAGACTTCAACAAGGGGAAATGCGCGAGAATTTTTGGATATTTTCTGACACATTTTTTGCAAAAAAAATTTTCTAATGATCTTTCCAGCCAACTCTTTTCAAGAAGAACTCGTAAGAATCTTCAAAAGTGAAGGTTTTATTGTCATCAAAAATAATCAGCTTGTTAGCAATTTGACGCAAGAAATGCTCGTCGTGAGTTACAACTATCAGCGCGCCTTTGAAGTTTTTAATGGCTTCCAACAAAGCGTCGCATGACTCCATATCTAAGTGGTTTGTTGGCTCGTCGAGCAAAAGTAAATTTACTCCTTTGAGCAAAATTTTTCCCAACATCACGCGAGATTTTTCACCGCCCGACAAAACCGAAATCTTTTTATTCGCCAAATCATTGTTAAACATCATGTTGCTGCAAACTTGACGCACGCGGCTTACTGGCAATTTCTCGTCAGTTCTTTGCAACTCTTCATAAACCGTGCGAGTTGGATCAAGACGGTCAATGTTCATCTGACCAAAATAGCCAATTTCTGTTTTGCCGTTAGTTTTAACATTGCCTTTGAGTGCCGCTAAATCTTGGGTGATTAGCTTAAGCAAAGTTGATTTACCTTTACCGTTTTTTCCGATGATGCAGATTTTTTCGCCATCAGCAACTTTGAAAGAAAGGTCTTTGATCAGCAGATTTTCTGGCGTGTAACCAAAAGCGATATTTTCAGCCTCAACCATGTTTTCTTTGCTGACGTAAGGATTGTAAGCAAACTCAAAATCAAGAGTTGCCACATGCTCGAGCTTTTCTTTAACATCTTGCTTTTCCAACATTTTCACTCGCGATTGAGCGCGGCTTGCCATGCTGGCTTTGGCGCCGAAGCGGTCGATCCATTCTTGAGTTTTTTGTCTTTGTTTATCTTCGTTAACTCTGGTTTTTTCGTAAATTTCTTCTTCAGCGGCAATTTTTTCGCGCACGCCTTGAGTGTTTCCTGGAACTTTTTTGAAAGCTTTGCGGTGAATAACCAAAGTGTGAGTAACCACGTCATCCATGAATCCGCGATCATGCGTGATGAGAATTAGCTCGCCTTCCCATTCTTGTAAAAATTCTTTGAGCCAGCGAATTGAGTGAATATCGAGATAGTTGGTTGGCTCGTCCAAAAGCAGCATTTGCGGCTCAACCAAAAGCAATTTTGCCAAGTTTAATTTTACTTGGTAACCGCCGGAGAAATTTTTTGGATCTTTCTCGAGATCTTCAGGAGTAAAGCCAAGACCGTATAAAATATTTTCACCTTTCCAGCCTTCATGCTCGCGATCTTCGGGAAGCACTGAGCAAATTTCTTCTAAAGTGGTGTTGTGGGTGAAGTGAATATGCTGCTCTAAGTGACCAATTCTGTAACCACGTGGGATTTCAACGGCACCCGAATCTGGCTCTAATTTTTTGAGAATTAATTTTAGGAATGTCGATTTGCCGCTTCCGTTGCGACCAATCAAGCCAACCTTCTCGCGGCCGTTAATAATAAAACTGGCATCAGAAAAAACTTCGTTTCCAGCAAATGAAATGGATAAATCTTTGACTCTAATCACGGGACTTTTGGAAAGATAAAAATGTTGGGTAAAAGGGGCGCGCAATCTAGGAGCGCGATGTCAAAGCACAAGTAACAATTGCTCACAAACTGGTGAATTTTGTGAGCAATTAATTTAGAAGAATTTTAGCACAACCGCACCAGCACCACCGCCGCCACCAGTTCTAGAGCTACCTTCACCAGCAGCGCCACCACCGCCGCCGCCATATCTGCCAGCGCCACCATTACCACCCCACCAGCCAGCGCCACCACCACCGCAACCAAATCCGGTAGCAGCTGAGCCGTGATTGGTTTCGCCACCTATGTTACCACTATTGAATCCCGCACCTCCACTTACGGTTGGATAACCTCCAACTGCCGCAAGCGTTGTAAATAGCGCACTCACATCAGCACTGTTAGCACCGGTTCCGCCAAAAGCAGTGTCAGGAGGAACGGTTCCGTTCACTCCGCCGATCGCAGCACCAGCACTTCCTCCTCTGTCACCAGATATTCCGACCGTGCCACCACCTGCAACACCACCATCGCCACCACTAAATGAACCGCCAACCGACGCAGTAGAATTGTCTCCGCGTCCACCACCGCCGCCATTACCGGTGATTGTTACACCACTAATGGTCACTGTTGTATTGCCGCCAGTTGCTCCCGACTGCCCTGAGCCAAAGCCACCATTACCGCCAGTACCAATTGAATAAGTAATGGTATTTCCTGGCAAAACTGTCCAAGTTTTGTAAGCAACGCCACCAGCTCCGCCACCGCCACCTGCTCCGCCGGCTCCACCACCGCCGCCACCGGCGCCGATTGCCCAAACTTTAACTTGGGTAACTCCAGCTGGCACCGTGTAAGACGTGCCAGATGTTCGAACTACAGAAGTTGCAACTAGTGCAGTACAAGTTCCTGTAACACTGAGAGTTCCAGTCGAAGGACAAGTGTAAGTCACCGAGCCAGTGTAACCTGAACCGCAAGATAAGCTGCCACTAGCTCCAACACTGACTGTGGTTGGCGTAGTCACTCCTGTTACAAAAACAGGACAACTAGTAATCGCTGCGCAAGATCCCGTAGTACTTAAAACACCCGTAGAAGGACAAGTGTAAGTCACCGAACCAGTATAACCTGAACCGCAAGATAAGCTGCCACTAGCGCCAATACTAACCGTGGCTGGGCTCGTTACACCAGTCACACTAACCAGGCAAGTAGTTGGAGTTGCAACACATGCTCCGCCCGAGGCAGCGTATCCACTAGCACAAGTGCAAGTCGCAACAGTAAGAGTTCCACTGGCACAAGTGTAAGCGCTGGTTCCAGTATATCCCGTAACATCACAAGCTAAAGTTCCGCTACCACTTGCAACTGCAGCAGTGCTGGAAACGCCAGTAACACTAACCGCGCAAGTAGTTGGAGTTGGAGTAGTTGGCGTTGAACTATCGCAACCATTTAACGTAACCGTGCCGTCAATACAGCTTGCAGCATTGGCGCGATTAATTTTTGAGGACCATTTTTTGCCGACGTAATCTTCAATGGCGATTCTCTCACCAGGCTCGAGGGCTCTTGTAAATATCGCAACTTCACCAATTTGTCCGGTGTAACCTTGGCCGATACTTAAAGTTGAAATACCGCTAAGTTGAGTTGTATCAGAACTTTGCGCTGCAAGCACGCCATTGATATAAGTTTTTTTACCAGCTGTTGCACTTTGCGTGAAGGTGAAAACTCGCGGCGCACCACCGGAGCTAGAGTAATTACTAATGCCAGCAGCGTAAGAGTTAGTGCCTTGACTATGAGTGATTTGCCCATCGGCACTGTAGCCTAACAGCAGATTTTGGTTTGGGGTTGTAACCGAACTATCTCCCAGAAAATAATTACCCACATTGGCACTTTCTCTTTTTTCTAAAATGAAAATTGTGTAATCGCTCTTGTTTAAAAAGCTGCCGTCAAAGGTGAAATATCCCGACCCGTTAAATTTAACAGCGTGAATGCGATTGATAGTGTTAGAATAAGTAGGATTTCCCGAAACCGCCTGAACCGTAACTTTGCTCATTGAAGCTCTAGAATCATACCAAGTTGTCAGAGATGATGCATCAGAACTTTCACTAGAATTAAAACTAGTATCCAAGCTGGTTTCGAGCCAGATCGCGGCATCTGGAACTTCGTTAATTGGCGATGAGCGACTTAAAGTTTGTGCTGCCGTAATTCTGAACTTTGAAACCATGCCATTAGCCGCAATAACTCCGGCAATAAAAATACCGACAATGATCAGGACAGCTGACACTTCTAGAAGAGAGAAAGCTAAGTGTTTCTTAGAGCGCATGTTTAGTACTAAAAATTTAATCGAAAAAGAATCAGGAGAAAGAACTGCGCTTTATCAATCAAGAACTCACAATCAAACTTGGTCATTTTGAGTCATTAACTCGGGGTGACAATTCGCTTATTCAAACCCTGTAATTCCATCATCACATCTTTAGCGATTGGTGCTGCAGCGCCAGATCCAGAACCCCCATGTTCCACTACAACGGAAATAGCATATTTCGGATCGTGAAACGGCGCAAAGCCAGTGAAAATTGCGTGGTTAGCATTGGCAGCATTTTCTTCTTTTGTCATTTCTTTTTCTCTTTTGGAAATCACTTGCGAGGTTCCGGTTTTGCCCGCCATTTCAAAACCTTTAATTTCAATTCTCTTTCCGTAAGCCGTGCCACCCGGTTCGTTAACTACGCGGCGCATTCCTTCTTGCACAAATTTAACATGCGCTGGCTTGACGATAGGCTGAGATTTCAATGCCTCAAATTGTTGAAAAATATTGTGGTTGCGCACCAGATAAGGCTTGATCGGAATGCCTCCATTAGCGATTCTGGCAGTAACCACCGCCATTTGTAGAGGTGTGGCTAAAACTGATCCTTGCCCGATTGCCGTGTTTAGGGTGTCTCCGCCCATCCAACCTTCTTTAAAAACTTTTCTTTTCCATTCGTCGGAGGGCACATTGCCGCTTTTGCTGCCGTGCAAACTAATGTCCATTTTTTCGCCATAACCAAACTGGCGGGCCATTGCGGTAAAATTTTCGTAACCGATCTGATTAGCCATGGTGAAAAAATAAACATTGCATGAATGCATAATGCCACCCATCAAATCAAGCGTGCCGTGACCACCTTCTTTCCAACAGTGAAACGCTCTTTTGCCGAATTGATAATGACCGCCGCAATGAATTTTCGTATTAGGATTAAAGCCCGATTCAAGGCCGCCAAGCGCCACCATTAATTTAAAAATTGAACCAGGTGGATAAGTCGCCGCAATTGGTTTGTTGCTCAAAGGCTTGTGCGGATCGGCGTAAAGTTGGTTCCAATATTCGCGCGAAACACCTTCAACGAAATTATTTGGATCAAAAGTTGGGCTTGATGCGTAAGCTAAAATTTCTCCACTTTTGACATCCATCACAACTACTGAAGCGACATCATCTTTGATTCTTTCGGTAACGAATTTTTGCAAGCCAAAATCAATTGTGGTATGCAAGCGAGATCCTTCAACCGAAGGCTTTACTGACAAGGTGCGCAGAGGAATTTCATGAACATTCACCTCGACATATTTAACGCCATATTTGCCGCGCAGAGCTTCGTCGAAAGATTTTTCTAAGCCAAATTTTCCCATGCGAAAATCGGGATGCATAAAAAGATTCGGCTCATTTTCATCAATTTCTTTTTCTGAAGGAAGCGAGACGTAACCAACAAGATGCGCGGTTTCAGCGGGGTATGGATAGCGGCGCATAATGCCACTTTCAATTGAAACGCCTGGCAATAAATGCGAGTTAGTTTCGATGCGCGCCAGATCATCCCAGCCCAAATTATCCATCAAAGAAACGATACTTTTGCGGCGCGAACTTTTGATTTTGCTGGCGAAAATATTTTTTTGCTCATCGGTTAGATCTAGCACTTGAGCCAGTTTATCGATTAATTCTTGAGAATTTCTGCGTCGATCAGAGTAAAGAAGTAAGCGATAATTTCCGTCATTTTTAGTCAGAGGAAATTCGTTACGATCAACAATTGTGCCCCGCGGCGCCGGATTAATCATCGGCTTGATGCGATTGCTGTCAGATTGAATTGAATATTCTTCGTGCTTCCACAATTGCAAATAGCTCAAACGTAGCACCAGAGCGCTTGCCAAAGTTGATTGGGCAGCACCAAGAATTAAGGCACGACGATTGAAAATTTTATTTTTGCGAATGTCGCGAAGCACTAATTTTCCTCTAACAATTTGTGACTGAGATAGTCGAAAAATTTATGCATCAAAATATAGAGAGCCGAGCTCAGAAGCAGCTGCACTAGTGCGTTGGTGATCGAAACAAATTGGCCACTAAAGATTGACAAAATCAACCATTTCATCAGTAAAAACAAAAAGCAAAAAGCGACAAATTGCTGCCAAACTTGACGGAAATTTTCTTTGATCATCATTTTGTGATTTAAAACTGAAAAAAGTTTCACCAACAAAATGTAGCAAAGCGCGGTGGTGCCTAGTGGGTTGCCGTTTAGCGCGTCATTCCAAATGCCTAAAAGAAAAATAAACCAAATTCCGAATTTTTTTTTGAAGGCGCCAAAATAAAAAATCATCATCAAATCAAAAAGTGGAATGATGTGCGAAAGGCCAGTAATTCTGATGTCGGATACGTTAATGATAACGAACAAAATCGCGATTAAGTGCAGCGCAACAACTCGCAAAATTGATTTTTGTTCAAGCATTTTTAGAGATTTTTTTGGAAAAATTAAGCAGCGGGAGAAGCCGCGGAAATTATTTGCCGACTGCTTTTTGTCCAGAAAAAAACGGCCTGAAATTTTAATCGCCACCAGCGATCATGTTGTAATTCTCTGACGCCTCATAAAAAGCCTTTCTGGCCTCAGCTAGCTTTTCATCATTTTGCTTCAGAATCGGATTGGGAGTTTCAACAACAGGTGCAGCAACTTTTATCTCCAAAGATTTTCGATGATCATCCTGCTCTTTTTTATAGGCAGGATTAATTTTTAGAGCTTGCAGATGGGTATCAATTTCAATCATTGAAGTTATTGCGTTAGGAAGCTTTTTCTCACGACTCGACTGAAACTGCAAATGGTTTTTAAAAATATCCCATTTTCGTTTTCAATATAGGGAACAATGTGTGCGTAGTTGTTAATTTTTACGATGAAGCAACTTTGCTCTTGGTGATTTTTGCTAGAGTTAGGAACGACCTCAATTAAATCGCCGCCCTCAATTGCAACAACCACATCTTCAAAAGAAAGATTGTGCGTTTTTTTAAGCAGCAAATTTTTCTCTTCGCTCCAGTGAAAAATTATATTATTACTCATATTCAAGTGGTGAATGAATTAAGAATTAATTGTATATCAATTGTATTTTTTATTCCGAGAAAAAAGTCAAATCTTTGTTGAAGGTTTTATCTCAATTTGCGCGTCAAAGATTTGTATCGAGATTTTTGCGGCGACATCTCTTTGCGGGATTTTTTTAGGACATTCTGCGGGAATTTTCAGGACCTTTTGCAGGAAGGGATTTGCAATCCCGTCCTCACGTTCAGTTCCATTTTACAAAGAACATACACGTGTGGACTGGCGCTGGACGGAGTTTGCAACTCCATCCACATCTTCATTTTTAACTAAATTTCTAATGAAAGTAAGGTCGGGGCTGCAAACCCCGACCCGCATCGGAATTGGACGGAACGAAATTTGCAATCACTAACTACAGTGCGTCTTTATGTATCAGATAAGACTTGCTTAAATCTAAGCAGCGATACGATCCATTTTCTAATTCTGTAATTTTCAAACCTTCTCTATCCGGAGATGGAAAAAGAACTCTAATGTCTCCAGAGATAT
This sequence comes from Rickettsiales bacterium, assembly GCA_947442475.1. GTDB lineage: Bacteria > Pseudomonadota > Alphaproteobacteria > Rickettsiales > UBA1997 > UBA2645. Next base: position 82,766 of record CANEVP010000001.1, on the reverse strand, counting down.
CGTCCAAAATTGTTAGAAAAAAAATATTTTCAAAAATGTGAGGTCGATTCCTAAGATAATTTTGGCAAATCGCGATAACGCCCTGACCCAACTGGAAGCTCCACTGCGTTACATAAGTTAGAAGGTGTATTGGCGTGGAGCCTCTATTTTGATATTTTGCACTTTTTTTAAGTATATTTTTAACGATCTGCTCGGCGTAATCCTTATTGTTGATTAAAATCTCTCCCGAATTGTAAGGATTTTTATTTTTACTTTCTGGGCTGTGATAGACTATTTCCATTAGATCAAGAAACACCGTCCCTCCTGGCAATGACAGAGTGTAGTCAAAATGATTTTCTGGATTGGGCTTTATATCATAAAACTTGAATCCCTTACGTTCTGCTTCCGATCTAAAAATACTTAAAATTTTATCTTCGTTTTCTCTCTTATTTCCTGAGAACTTGACAAGCTGCAATGATTTTGTCGCATTGTTAGGATTTATATTAACGCGAAGAGGGCCAATTTGTCCGATTGGTTTTTTATTCACGACTATCCCTTCTTCAAATAAACCTCCCCACCCATCTCTTTGAATTTTTCACTCATCTCTTCCATTCCCTTCTCCACCTCTTTCTGTTTTGCAGCGTAATCGCGGACATCCTGCGTGATTTTCATTGAGCAAAATTTTGGGCCGCACATTGAGCAGAAGTGGGCTACTTTGGCGCCATCTGCTGGGAGGGTTTCGTCGTGGAAACTTTTGGCGGTTTCGGGATCTAAGGAAAGATTGAATTGATCTTCCCAACGGAAATCGAATCGCGCTTTTGAAAGTTCGTCGTCGTGAAGTTTCGCGGCGGCGTTTCCTTTGGCGAGATCTGCAGCGTGGGCGGCGATTTTGTAGGTGATAACTCCCACTCGCACGTCTTCTTTGTTAGGCAAGCCCAAATGCTCTTTTGGCGTCACGTAGCAAAGCATTGCAGTGCCAAACCAGCCGATCATTGCGGCGCCGATGGCAGAGGTGATGTGGTCGTAGCCTGGGGCGATGTCGGTGGTTAAGGGCCCCAAAGTGTAGAATGGCGCTTCGTGGCACCACTCTAATTGTTTTTCCATATTTTCTTTGATGAGGTGCATCGGCACGTGGCCCGGGCCTTCGATCATCACTTGGCAATCGTGCTTCCACGCAATTTGCGTTAGCTCGCCCAAAGTTTCTAATTCACCAAATTGTGCGGCGTCATTGGCATCAGCAATTGAACCCGGACGCAAGCCATCGCCCAAAGAAAAGGCCACGTCATATTTATTCATGATGTGGCAGATCTCTTCGAAATTTTCGTAAAGGAAACTTTCTTTGTGATGCGACAAGCACCATTTAGCCATGATTGAGCCGCCTCGAGAAACAATACCAGTCACACGATCTGCGGTTAGCGGTACATACTTTAGGCGTACTCCAGCGTGAATTGTGAAATAATCAACTCCTTGCTCAGCTTGCTCAATTAGCGTGTCGCGGAAAATTTCCCAAGTTAGGTTTTCAGCAACGCCACCAACTTTTTCCAAAGCTTGGTAAATTGGCACAGTTCCAACTGGCACCGGACAGTTACGAATGATCCATTCGCGAATATTGTGAATGTTGCGGCCGGTTGATAAATCCATCAAATTGTCGGCCCCAAAACGTGTGGCCCAAATCATCTTTTCAACTTCATCTTCAACGCCCGAAAAGATCGCAGAATTGCCGATATTGGCATTGATTTTCACCAAGAAATTGCGGCCGATAATCATCGGTTCAGATTCAGGGTGATTGATGTTATTTGGAATAATCGCCCTTCCCGCCGCGATTTCATCACGCACAAATTCTGCCGTGATTATTCTTGGAATTTTTGGCCCAAAAGTTTCGCCACGATATTTGCTATTTTCGATTAATTTTTGGCGATTCATGTTTTCGCGAACCGCAACATATTCCATTTCTTTGGTGATAATTCCTGCGCGCGCGTAGGTCATTTGCGTTGGCTTTTTGCCTGCTTTGGCGCGGCGTGGGCGAAAATCTGACAAGTCAAATTCTGGCGCAGAAGGCTTAGCGCCCGCAGCCGTAACGCCATTATCTTCAGGCTTTACGTCACGACCTTGATATTCTTCAACATCTCCGCGCTCCATAATCCACTGATCTCTAAGCTTTGGCAGACCTTTATTTAAATCGATTTTATCCAAATAATTTTGATCAGAATAAACGCCAGAAGGGTCGTAAACCGTGAATGATTTATTTTCTGATTTTTCCGACAATGCAATTTCACGCATCGCAACTTTTACATCAGCGAATCTTTCGCTTTGCACGTAAATTTTTCTCGAAGCCGGAAGTGGTCCGAGTGTTAGTTTTTTGGTAATTTTTTGATTAGTCATTTGCGCGAGTTCGTAAGTTGAAAATAAATTTTATAAATCAGTGCAGAAAGCAAAAAACATACCAGCATTGAAACCAAACTATCACCTAAAAAATGTGCGCCTTTGGCCATTTGGTAAAATCCAGTAATTGAACCCAGAATCAATCCACTGGCGAGTCCCCAAAGGCGATGCGATTTTTTGGTAAAAGCAAAAAATAAAATCATCAACGCAAAACCAACAACCGCATGCCCCGCCGGAAAACATTGGCCTTTTTTTATTTGCTGAAAAGTGCTTGGGTAATTTTCAAAAATTCGCACATAAGGCTTGTCACCATCGTAAATTTCAAGCTGCGCTGGACAGTAAACATTGGTGAATTTTTTGATGTTGCCGGCGATTAGCGGGATGAGGGAAAGACCGAGGAAAATCAGAAAAAAGCGGTGACGATTTTTGGTAAAAAAATTGTTAGAAGCGTGGAGACTGGACCCCGCAGTAAATGGGGGGTGACGCCGAGTGCGAGTTGTCACCCCGCATTTACTGCGGGGTCCAGTTAACAAACCATTACTAACAATCTTAAACCCCAAAATCACCGCAGTAAAACAAGCGGCCACGCCAAGCCCAAACAGCACTTTTGGCAATTGATAAAAAAGCAATTTTTTTACCGGCTCGTCTTTGTCAATCAGCCAAGTTTTTGTCTTGAAATCAAAAAGATATTTCTGAATTTCTAGATCAATATTGCTGTAATTAACCAAGCACAAGACCGCTAGCAGCAGACCCGCACAAGCTAAAATCAGCGCATCAATTTTTTTTATCTGAGGTAAAATTTTTGAGTTTTTCATTTTTAAACAAGTGACTTGCAACTTGGTAATAAGCGATTGCCTCGTTTAGTTTTTCGGTTTCGTAATCTTTGGTGACAACTTCTATTGATCCATCCCAGCCATATTTTTTCAACTCAACATTAAAAACTTTTTTCTCTTTTTTTGGCTTCAATAAATAAAGTTTGTCACCTTTGAAATAGCCGATGTCGGTGTATGTACTTACAAAAGAATGTTGATCAATCGTTTTAGAATTATTCAAAACATCAGTGCCAAAAAATTTCGATTTGTAGCCCAAATTCATCACGCCCATCAAAGTTGGCGCCAAGTCAATTTGGCTGACATTTTTAGCAAAAACCTGCGGCTTGATAATTTTTGGCGCATAGAAAATTGCCGGAATTTGATAGCGCCACAAAGGCACGTCGGTATTGCCCGCAGAGCCCGCGCAGTGATCTGCCACAAAAACGAAAACGGTATTGTCAAACCACGGTTTTTTGCTGGCGTCCGTAACCAATTTGCCAATGGCGTAATCGGTATATTTTACCGCGCCGTTGCGTCCAGTTTTTGGCGCGATGTCGATTTTTCCTTCAGGGTAAGTAAATGGACGATGATTGGTTGTGGTCATGATGAAGTTCAAAAACGGCTTTCCTGCGGCATAAGATTTATCTGCCTCTTTGATTGCCTTACTAAACAAGTCTTCATCAGCCACGCCCCAAGCGTTGGAGAAAGAAATTTCATCTTTAGAAAACTTCGGACGATCAACAATTTCGAAACCGTTATTGCCGAAAAAATAATTCATATTGTCGAAATAGCCGTCGCCACCATAGAGAAATTTTGCCTCATATCCACGATCAATTAGCGGGCTTGAAATGTTAAACATGCCTTCGTTATTTGGACGACGCACAATTGAATTTCCCGGTGTTGGCGGAACACTAAGTGACAAGGCTTCAAGACCGCGAACCGTGCGAGTTCCGGTTGCTTTTAAATTGGTGAAAAGCAGTCCTTTTTTTGCCAAAGTATCAAGGTTTGGCGTGACGTTTTCAGTGCTGCCAAAAGCTTGCATGAACTCAGCGCTCATGCTTTCAATTGAAACAAAAATCACGTTATATTTTTTTTCTGGCACCCCCGCTTTTGCTTGCGGCACAAAGCGTGAAATATCTTCTTCATTTAAAAATTTCGAATGAGGCTCTTGCGCTGCAACTAGTTTGCGCAAATTGGCAACTGCATCTTTTTCTTCGCGCGTGGCGTAAAGTTGATCGTAATCAATTTGGTTATTGCGATAAGCTGAGAAGAGTTGGTAAATGCCGTTTGAGGCGATTTCGTTAAGATAATTATTTGGCGAAATTCGGCTTAGTTTTGAACTATCAATAACAAAAAATAATGTCGCTAAAATCAGTGCAAAAACGGCTATTTTTTTACTGCGGCAGGAAAATTTTTCTTCTTTTTGCGCGACAATTTTTTTATGAGTAAAAAAGAAAATCACGCCGCTAATTGCCGCGATGATTGATAACAAAAAGCCCATCGGATAAGATTCCGTGATGTTGGCGATAACTTCTGTGGTGTAGATCAAGTAATCAACGGCGATGAAATTGAAGCGAGTTTGAAACTCGTCCCAAAAAACCAATTCCGAAAAAACTGAAAAAACGATTACGAATAAAAACAGAAAATAAAAAATTCTGTTGGCGGTTTGGTGTTTTTTTGAGTTAAAGATTTTGCTAGAAATTATAGCGTAGTAAGTCAGCGGAATTGCGGCGATGTAAGCAAGAGACAAGATGTCGAAAAATAGTCCAGTAACAAAAACTTTTAACAAAACTGTCGCAGAAAAATCAATTTCAGTTCTTTCGCAAATCAAGAAAAATAGGCGCAGCAAAAATGAAAATGTGGCAAAAATTGCAAAAATTTTCGCCCAAGAAGAAGCCTTCAAACTTTGGTAAAGTTTTTTCATTTTTTAAAAGAGTTAGAAATTATTTTTTAAACATCTGCAACATGCGCCAAGTGACGAAGAATCCGCCAAAAATATTTACCGATGCGATAACTATCGCAACAAAACTAAGAGCTGAAATTAGTGAAAAACCTTTTGCCGAACCCAGGGCAATTATTGCCCCAACTACAATCACACCCGAAATTGCGTTAGTCACCGCCATTAGAGGAGTGTGAAGCGCGGGAGTTACTTTCCAAACTACAAAATAGCCAACGAAGCAAGCCAAAACAAAAACTGTTAGACCAAAAACAAAAGGATCGATTCCGCCACCATGAGCTGCCGAATAGCTGAGCTCAGCGATTTTGGTGACTAAAGCATCAGAATTTTTGGTAATTTTATCGGATAATTCGATGATTTCTTGAAGGTCGCTCATGACTGCTTATTAGAGGAGATTATTTTAGAGAAGAAATTGCGCCGCAAAACTTACAGAATTGCGGCAAGGATTATTAAAAAAGCTAAATTCTACCTTCCGTAAAGCGCTTCAAAACTCGATTTCGCCAAAACATTTTGGTTAATCATGAAGCCGGCAAGAGCTGCGGTAGCAGTTTCTGGCACATCTAATTTTTCAGATTTCAAAGCGTAAATTGTAAAAATATAGCGATGCGCTTTGTCACCTTTTGGTGGGCAAGGTCCGCCAAAGTTGTAAACGCCAAAATCATTGCGAATTTGCAAAATGCCGTCAGTGGTTTTGAATTTATCTTGCGCACTGAAATTTGTTGGCAATTTGGCGTAACTTGACGGGATGTTGATCGCCACATAATGCCACCAGCCGCTGCCAGTTGGCGCATCTGGATCGTAAACCGTTAGGGCAAAACTTTTGGTTTCTTTTGGAGCATTTGCCCAAGAAATTTGCGGAGAAATATTTTCACCACTGCAGCCAAAGCCGTTGAAAACGTTTTTATTAGTGATGGTTGAGCCCGCCTTAATGTCAGAACTTTTAATCTCAAAAGCGTTGCTGCTAAAGGCCTGAGTTGAGCAAGAAATAAAAATTAAGGTAAATAGGAGCGATATTTTTTTCATAAAATTTAAATTTAAATTAACTCGATTTCTTCTTTTGGCGCACCCAAGAAGAGATCAAGACTTTCCACTTCGTACATTTTTTTGTAGAAGCCGTTTAGCGCTATCAGCTCTTGATGTGAGCCAATTTCGGCGATATTGCCGTTTTTAATAAAAATAATTCGATCTGCCGTAATCACTGATGAAAGCTTGTGGGCGATGGTGATAACCGTTTTATTTGCGGCGATATCGCTGATGGCGTGAACAATATTTTTGCTATTTTCATTGTCTAGTGCCGAAGTTGCTTCATCTAAAAGTAATATCGGAGAATCTTTGATAATGGCGCGCGCAATCGCGATTCTTTGACGCTCTCCGCCCGATAATTTAATACCTTTTTCACCAACAAAACTGTGCATTTTTTGCGGCAAATTATTGATGAAATGTAGCGCTGGATTTTGCTCGATGATTTTTTCAACTTGAGATTCGGTAATTGATTGATCGGCGTAGGCGATATTTTCAAAAATCGTCCCTGAAAAAATAAAACAATCTTGCGAGATGTAAGAAAAGTTTTTGCGCAAATCGGCAAATGACAAAGCTTTAATATCAACGCCGTTTAGCGAAATCACGCCAGAATCAACATCATAAAAACGCATCATTAATTGAAATGCTGTGCTTTTTCCTGAGCCGCTTGATCCGACAATTGCGATTTTTTCGTTAGGCGCGATTTGCAAATTAAAGTTTTTTAACACCGCAAAATCTTTGCGACTTGGGTAAGAAAAATTGACGTCACAGAAATTTATTGTGACTGCTTTGCTATCAGCAAAGGCAAGTGGCGTGTCACTTTCTTTGACCGGAGAATTAATTTCTAAAAGCTCAAAAATTCGCCCAGCAGCAGCCGATGCACTTTGCAATTGTCCGGCAATTTGGCTTAGCGAAACCAAGGATGTTGCAGTGATTACCGAATAAAAAATAAAAGAAGAAAGATCGCCCGATGTGATTTTGCCACTTAAAACATCATGCCCGCCAACCCACAGCACGATAGCGATGCCACCAAAGGCTGAGGCAATTACCAATGCCACCATCAGCGATTTGATGCGAATTTTTGCTAAAGCAATTTTTAGCGAATCGTCAACAAAACCGAAAAAATTTCGCGCCTCTTTTTCTTCGCACAAATAAGACTGAATGGTTTTGATACCGTTAATTGTTTCTTCGATATGAGCGCCAACTGATGCTAGAGACTCTTGCGATTTCTGCGACAGGCCTTTCACCGATTTGCCAATTAAAATAATCGGCGCGATTGCCAGAGGAATTAGCATCATCGACATCAAGCTGAGTTTGACGCTGGTGAAAAATAAGAAACAAATGCCGCCAATAAAAAACAGCGAATTGCGCAAGAGAAATGACGTAGTGTTGCTGATGACATTATAGAGCACCGTGGTGTCAACCGTGAGTCGCGAGATCACGTCGCCAGTTTTGGTAATTTCAAAAAACTCTGCCGAAACTCGGATGATGTGATTGTAAACTTTTTTGCGTAGATCGGCGATCACTTTTTCTGAAACCGCGTTGACCAAAGATGAGCGATAGTAGCCGGCAACCGCCATGACAATTACAGCGGCGACAAAGATGGACAAAATTATATTGAAGAAATGTTGGCTTTGCTCGGCAAATCCCAAATCGATTAAATATTTGATGATTTTACCAAAAAACAAAACGGTGAGCGCCGTGACAAATAGCGCTAATAAGGCCAAAAAAATGTCGCGCTTGTAGGGCTTGAAAAAAGGAATTAGGGCAAAAAGATTTTTTAGATTTAGCGACTTTTTTTGAGGCTTTTTAATTGTCATTTTACAAAGAATTATGGGAGCCGTCACAAATCACGCCGCTCTTGCTATGCTTGCAGCCGCAGAATCTTGCGACCGTATTTTCGGTCGCTTCATAAACCACCGATTTCATGATGCTGGTGCCATCTGGGTTTTTGAAAGCCTTGTGCGATCCGTCGCAAAAAGGCTGAGTTTTGGAAGCTCCGCAAGAGCACCAGAAATATTTTTTGCCTTTCTCAACTGCAACTTTGAAGGGAGCTTTGGTGACGATGATTGGTAGGGATGTTTCGGTCATTTTATAAGAAAATAAAAGTTATAGGTCCCTTAAGCAAAGCGCGGGCATCGTCGAAGGGCCGTAACACCTAGCTTCGGGCCCTTCGACGACGCTCGCGCTTTGCTTAAGGGACCTATAAAAATTTTGAGTAAGTAAAAATTTACAGAACCAGATTATTAACCCCATCAACATCCAAAATTTCAGAAGCGATTTTGCGGGCTTTGTCGAAGTAATTTATGTCTCTTAAAGTCTGCAATTCTTCTTTAGAAGCCAGCGCAATCACAATGCCACTTTTCTCAAATTTGATATTGCTAGTTGCCAAAACTTTCAAAATTGAATCGAGATATTTTGGGTTATTTAGGTAATCCAAGTAACGATCGAGCTTTTGAGTTAAAACTTTTTTATCTTTAGAATGGAGATATTCTTCCAAATAGTGACTGGCTTTGAAGTCAATAATATAAAGCTTGTCGAGACTTATAAAAGCAGTTTCGCAGAAAAATAATTTAGATTTTTGTTCGTCAAAATTTGCTGCCAAAAAATAATCTTTATTTGCTAGCCAACCATTAGCTTTCATGGTTTCGACTAAATCAGAAATTAATTTTGGCGATAAAGGCTCGTGAGATCCAGGCTTTGTGATTGCAGCTTTTGCGGATTTTGGCGTCGATGCTTGCGAAGTTGAATTTTTTGCCGGCACTGCAATTGCAGGCCTTGAAGCTGCAGAAGCGACGGATTTTTCAAAAAAATCTGAGATGTTTTTTGAGAATTTTCCTAAAAGATTTTTATTGGTTTCAACTTCGTTTTTGTAGCTTTCATTGAGTTTTTTGAAAAGCTCGTTGCCCACTTTAACAATTGCATCTTTCGAATCTTTCATCACCGCATCTTGCACCACACTCCAATCATGCATGCGCTTTTGAATTTCGTCAGTTTTTTGCAAAGCCAACTCAATTTGTTTTTCAGCCTCAAGGCGCAATTTTACCTCACCTTCCTTGGCTTTTCTTAATTCATCAATTTCGCGGAGTAGCTCTTGGATCTTCTCGCTGTCGGCTTTGGTATCGAGTAGCAATTTGGTTTGGAGAGATTTTTTTTCGTCAATTTCGTGACTGATTTTGTTGTGCAGCTCTTCAATTTCTTTGGACGAAGATAATCTAAATTTAGAATATCTGGCATAAATGATAATCATCATAAGCGCCATACCGACATTGCTGATGATGATAAAAACCATGTTTTTTTGAGAAAATTAAAAGTTGTAAGCGCCTTAGAGCTGCATGTTGTCAATCAACCTAACGCCGCCCAAGTAAACCGCAATAAATATTCGAGATATTGTTTTAAAATCGGTCACCATTTTTAAACTTTTTTCTTCGCGAATTTCCAGATAATCAATTTTTTCAAAACCACTTTGCAAAAGTTTTTCGCGATGTTTTTGCAAGATTGCTTCACATTGATCGGGGCTATTTTTTACTTCTGCTTTTATTTCTGACAAAGTTTTAAAAATCTCGGAAGCCTTTATTTTAGAAGCCTCGGACAATCTTTGATTACGCGACGACATTGCGAGTCCGCTTTTTTCACGGATAATTTCGTGCGAAATAATTTCCACATCAAAATTAAAATCCTCAACCAATTTTCTGATGATGGCAACCTGCTGAAAATCTTTTTCGCCAAAAATTGCGATGTCGGGTTTTACAATATTAAAAAGTTTTGAAACAATCAGCGCCACGCCGTCAAAATGCCCGATTCTAGCGCTTCCGCATAGGCAATTAGTTAATTTCGTCGGCAGCAATTTAAAGGCAAAATCATCAGCAAAAATTTCTGAACCCTCCGGCACGAAAGCGTAATTAGCGCCGCAGTTTTTTAAGAGTTCTAAATCTTGCTCAACTTGTTTGGGATATTTTTGGTAATCAGCTAAATCATCAAATTGCGTCTTATTGACAAAGATACTTGCAACCACAACTTCCGCAAGTTCACGAGCTTTTTTTACCAAAGCTAGGTGACCTTCATGCAGCGCGCCCATAGTTGGCACAAAGGCAATTTTTTTGCCCTGCGATTTTTCTTTTTTTAGCTGCGCTCTGATTTCTAAAATGGTTTGTGTAAGCAGCATGAAAGGAAAATTAAACTTCTGGCGCCGAGCATTGTCTGCCCACCTGTGAGCCGACTTTAAATTCTTTGCCGGCTTTTAAATCTTCGAGAATTTTTAAGAAATTTTCTGAGGTTAGATCTTCAGCAAAATCATCATTAATTTGCACAACTGGTGCGTTAACGCAGGCGCCCAAACACTCAACTTCTTTCAAAGTGAAGGTGCCATCAAGCGTGGTTTGATCCATTTCGATGCCAAGCTTTTCTTCGCAATCTTTCATGATTTTATCAATGCCGCGAAGCATGCAGGGCGTGGTTTTGCAGAATTGGAGCAAATATTTTCCAACTGGCTTCAAGTTGTACATCGTGTAAAAACTGGCTACTTCGTAAACTTTAATTTCGGGCATTTCGAGGATTTGCGCGATAGTGGCAATTACATCTTTTGAAATCCAATTGCTGTTTTGTCTTTGCGCCAAATCAAGCAATGGCATTACTGCAGACTTCTTTCTCTCGCTTGGATATTTAGCCAAAATTTGGGTAACTTGCTTTTGGTTTTCTTCGTTGAATTGGAAGGTCATTTTTTTGAAGAATTATTTAATTTTTTTCCATACTGCTTGTTTCGCCGCGATCAGAATCGCAAACAAAATACCCAAGAAAATCATGGTACGAACGCCCATTTTTTTACGATGCTCAGTTTCAGGCTCTGCTGCCCATTGCAAGAAATTTACTACATCTATCACCATTTGCTCTTTGGTAGCGTAGCTTCCGTCATTGTAGGTAACTTGACCATCGTCAGAAATTGGCGCTGGCATTGAGATTTGGCGACCTTCGAAATAAGGATTATAATTTTTGCCGTCATTCATGTGAAAGCCTTCCGGCGCTTCAGCAAATCCCGTAATCAAAGAATAAACGTAATTAGCGCCATCGTGGCGCGATTTAATAATCAAAGATAAATCCGGCGGATAAGCGCCGCCATTTACTGAGCGCGCCGCTTGTTCATTAGCGTAAGGACCAACAAATTTATCAGATGGAAGAGCTGGGCGCTCAAACATTTCACCATCGTCATTTGGGCCGTCGGTTACTGAATATTCGCTAGCAATTTGCTTAACTTCCGCTTCAGAAAATCCGATTTCTTTGAGGTTGCGGTAAGACACTAATTTCAAGCCGTGGCAAGCTGAACAAACTTCTTTGTAAACTTGGTAACCGCGTTGAATTGAAGCGCGATCGAAGCGACCGAAAATGCTGTCAAATTCCCACTTCATTTGTTTTGGGTGAAGCGCAGCAGTGCTTAAAGCAGATTCTTCGTGAGACTGTTTAGCCCAAAGAATATTTGGTAGCAGCAATAAAATTAGAAAAAGTTTTTTCATTTTGGTTTCTTAAAATTTGTACAATTTTTTTTCGAAATCGACGACCTTGCCGTCAAAAATTTTCACGCCTTCTTTCGTTAGAATCGCAATTTTCTTCTCAATACCAAAAGCATAACCGCCAAGACCGCCGTCATTTCTCACCACTCGGTGACATGGCACTTGCGGCGCATTTGGATTAGCGCCAACAATTTGTCCGACAGCGCGGTAACCTTTTGTCTTTAATTGCAGAGCCAGCTCTTTGTAAGTCGTGACTTTTCCTTGCGGAATCTTGGTCAGCAATTCGTAAAGCTTTTGCGAATTAATCATGCTTCGAATGCTTAGCTTGATAGTCCGAATCGATTGATTCAGGCAAAGGTAGAGTTTTTTCAAACTTCGGCAAGTTCGGCAAAATCACTAAAAAGTAAGCGTAATAATAAAGCGTAGCAATGCGCGAAGCCCAGATATACCAGCCTTCCGCAGGAGCTTTTCCAAGCCAGCCTAAAAACAAAAAGTTGGCAATAAAAAGATAAAAAACTTTTTTAAAAAGTGGACGATAAGCGCCAGAAGTAACCGGGCTGCGATCCAAGAAAGGCAAAGCAAACAACATGGCAATAGCGCCAAACATCGCAAGCACGCCACCTAGCTTATCTGGCACGGCGCGTAAAATTGCGTAAAACGGCAAGAAATACCATTCTGGCACGATATGCGCCGGCGTCACCATTGGGTTTGCGGGAATATAGTTATCTGGATGCCCAAGTGAGTTGGGATAAAAAAACAAGAAATATCCAAACACTAAAAAGAAAGCGACAAAGCCCACCATGTCTTTAATGGTGAAGTACGGGTGAAAAGGAATAATGTCTTTTTTAGTTTTGATTGGAACGCCAGTTGGGTTGTTTGAGCCAGCTGTGTGAAGCGCTACCAAGTGCAATAAAACCGCACCAACTATCAAAAAAGGTAACAAAAAGTGCAGCGAGAAAAAGCGATTTAGCGTCGGATTGTCAACCGAGTAACCGCCCCAAAGCCATGTCACGATTGATTCTCCAACCACCGGAATTGCTGAGAATAAATTGGTGATTACAGTCGCGCCCCAAAAGCTCATTTGTCCCCAAGGCAGCACGTAGCCCATAAAAGCAGTCGCCATTGCAAGCAAGAAAATGATGATCCCCAGCCACCATAAAATTTCGCGAGGCGCTTTGTAAGATCCGTAATAAAGGCCGCGCGTAATGTGAGCGTAAAGTGCAACGAAAAACATTGAAGCGCCAACAGCGTGAATGTAGCGAATCAGCCAGCCGTAGCTGACGTCGCGCATGATGTGCTCAACTGAATCGAAAGCCATTTTGGTATTGGCTACATAATGCATTGAAAGGAAAAGTCCGCTCAAAATTTGCACAACTAGCGCGATCCCCGCGATTGATCCAAAGCTCCACCAGTAGCTCAAGTTTTTTGGATAAGGATGGCGCAATAAAGTGTTTTCAAGCGTTCCAATTATTGGCAGACGATCATTAATCCACTTGGCGACTTTCGATTTTTCAGTGATGCTTTTTTCAAGATCATTTTCGATGTGATTGGACATGTTTAGCCGATTTTAATTTTGGTATCTGAGACAAATTCGTAAGGAGGAATTTCTAAATTTCTTGGCGCTGGGCCTTTTCTAATTCTCGCTGAGGTATCATATTGCGAGCCGTGACAAGGACAGAACCAGCCTTTATATTCGCCTTGTCCGGCAATTGGAATGCATCCCAAATGAGTGCAAATTTCGATAGTGATTAACCACTCTTCTTTACCCGGTTTAACGCGAGCTGAATCTTCTTGAGGGTCACGCAGTTCTTTTAGATCAACTGATTTCGCTTCAGCGATTTCTTCTGGCGTGCGGCGCCTAACTGACACCGGCTTACCGCGCCACATTACTTTTTTCTCTTCACCAAGTTTGATATTAGTAAGATCAACTTCAGTTGAAGCCAAAGCCTCAACGTCACTTGACGGATTCATACTATCGATAAAAGGCAAGATCGCACAAGCCGCGCCAATACCGGCAGCGCTGTAGGCAGTTGTAGTTAATAGTTTTCTACGGCTTTCATCTTTCGGAGAAAGAGGATTTTCTGACATGTTTTAGAGGAGAATTTTTTGAGGAAAAAAAGAGTCGCGTTTTCTATTTGTGAAAGCAAATTTATCAACCTCGAAATTCTTTAAAAACCAACTCTCAGACAATGACAATTCTCAAAATCAAAAAACTTGAAAACGGCAAAGACTTGCCTTTACCAAAATATGAAACCGTCGGCAGCGCCGGAATGGATTTACTCGCGGCAATTGATGAAACACTAACTATTAAACCTGGTGAAATAAAGTTAGTAAAAACCGGAATCGCTTTCGCTTTAGAACAAGGCTTCGAAGCGCAAGTTCGCCCAAGATCTGGACTCGCTTTAAAAAACGGAATTACAGTTTTAAACACACCTGGAACCATTGATTCAGACTATCGCGGCGAAGTTTGCGTAATTTTAATTAATCACTCGCAAACCGATTTCGTAATCACCCGCGGCATGAGAATCGCCCAAGTTGTAATTGCAAAATACGAACAAGCCCAAATCGCCGAAGTTGAAAATTTGGACGAAACATCTCGCGGTACTGGCGGATTTGGATCAACTGGGCTTAAGTCGGCGGCATAGCCGCAAAAACGACCTAAATGATCGTTTTTAGACTTAAGCGGGTGAAGCTATGCTTCCACCCCGGCAGCACATCGTCTTCGAGCAAAGCGAGAAAAGCGATGTGATGTTTTCAACAATTGTGCGTTTGCGGTCGCAAATTGCGACCACAAAAATCATCCTCGATGCTGTACGGAGTTTGCAACTCCGTCCAAATTTTCATCTAAATCTTTTGAACTGAACTTAAAGTCGGGGTTACAAACCTCGACCTGCGGAAGGCATCAAAACAAAAAGATCGAATGAGCAAATGAAGCCTAATTCTAGGCGCTTTCCCGATGATTTTTGTTTTCAGATCAAATTATGGTCGCAATTTGCGACCGCAAAAATCCAATCAGATAACTATGAAAACAGACGAAAGAAACGTGAATAGGGGTTTGAAATTTTTCAAAGAAAATGCTGAGAAATTTTTTCAGCTACAACAGCTTACTTTTTCAATTGATGATGATTTTGGCGAGGATCTTCAAAGTAAGATTAAGAGTTTTTATAAAAATTTTATCACATTAATCGACGAATGTAATTTAATAAAATGGGTCGGTAATTCTGGCACTGGGATAAACTTTAGTGCTTTTTTTCTAAACAGCACCGGAAGTGGCTATCAGCATTTTAGAAGTATGCAACTAGAGGGTGAAAAATTTGTGATCGGCTTGTCAGATGATGTTGCTGATATAGTTGAGATCCTTTTTCGCATCAAAGATGTTAGTGATAGATCTAATCCAATCACAGAGGAAAGAAGGCTGAAGAGAATTGAGCAAATAAAAAAAGAACTCGAAGACTGCATTTCAAGTGCAGTAAAAAATCTTGTGGGTATTGCTAAAGTTTTGTGGCCGACGACAGACGAGAACAAAACTGATCTTTTTTTGGATATTCTTTATTTGAGAGATAGCGATTCTGACTTTAGCACTAAGAAAAACAGCGCGTTGCTCGATGTAATTAAGAATTTAGATTTAAAAGATTTGATTTTGCAGGAGGATTTTGAGGCATTACAGAAGAAAGATAAGCAGATAGATCAATTGAAGGAGCAACTTGTAGAAAAAATCAAAGATGAGATAAAAAAAGAGAAGGATGCAAAAATAGAGGATTTGAGAGATAGCCTTGGAGATGAAGCTTCAGAAGATTTTACAGAACAGTATAGAAAAGTCCGTCAAAAATTTGAACACGAAATCAGCTTCTTCTCTTTTTCTTTTCTTCTCCCAAAGATTTATGCTCTTCGTGTAGTCACCTATACAATTCCAGTCATGCTTCTTGCTTTCCATTTTTGCGAATTTGTTACGCAAAAAAGTAACATACCATCATGGATGCAAGAAATTTGTTTTTCTTGCTCACTATCTTTTCAAGAAAATAAAAATGATCAAACGTCTTCTGAAAAAATGGATTTGAAGACAATAGAATCTAGTAAAGCGGAAGCTTTGGTTCCAAAAGATGGCGTCAAAATTAAGAAAAATTCTATTCAAAATTCCGCAAAAAATTCAGACGGATCAAGATCTGATCTTTATTTCCATTTAGCTTTAGTGACCATTCTTTTGATTGCTTACCAACAGTTGCGCAGTGCCATTTCAGAAATGAATATAAAAAAGAATTTAATTGAGGTCTATCGTCATCGCGAATTGGTGGCGCGCAATTTTGATAAAATGAGAAAAGTCGTGGATGATGAGAATTCAAAAGTTGAAGTGATAAAGAGTGCAGCCAAATCTCTTTTTGAAAATGAGCCTTCAATTCACGAAAACAGAACTAGCACAGTTCCACCAGCTTTTGATTTTAACTTTTGGAATAAAGGATAATGCTAACTGATCTCCAAAAACAACGATACTTACGCAATACACTATTGCCCGAAATCACTGAAATCGGCCAAGAAAAACTTTTGCGCGCTCGTGTTTTGGTGATTGGCGCGGGTGGTCTGGGCTCGCCAGTTTTGCTTTATTTAGCTGCTGCTGGTGTTGGAAATATTGGGGCAATTGACGACGATGTGGTTGAGCTTTCTAACTTACAGCGCCAAGTGATTCACAATGTGAGTAATTTGAATCAGAAAAAAGTTGTAAGTGCTCGTGAAAAAATTTTAGCACTAAATCCTGATGTAAATTTAGAAATTTTTGAGCAACGCGCCACCGCCGAAAGCCTTAGAAAAATCAGCGCCAATTACGATTTTATTTTGGACGCCACCGACAATTTTCCCACCCGATTTGTCATCAACCAAATTTGCCATGAGCAAAAAAAACCATTAATTTTCGCCGCAGTGAAAGGTTTTCTGGGTCAAGTTTCCACCTTCAAATCTTACGAAAATTTCAACCCTTGCTACGCCTGCTTTAACCCAAATATTGTCGGCGCAGATTTTTCTCTGCCGCTTTTGGAAAAAGGAATTTTAGGTTCAGTTGCAGGCGCCACAGGGGCTCTGCAAGCCACCACCGCAATCAAAGAAATTTTAGAAATTGGCGAAAGTTTAGTTGGAAAAATTCTGATTTTCGATTTTCTAAAAAATGAATTTCGCAAAACCACTTTAAATAAAAATCTCAACTGCAAAGTTTGTTCCAAGTAATCGAGCGCTTCATTTGACTTTCAAATTACCCCACCTAAAAAGCCGCGCTCATTTTTAAAATAATGAAACGACTGGAGAAGTGGCCGAGTGGTCAATGGCAACAGACTGTAAATCTGTCCGCGCAAGCGTTCGCAGGTTCAAATCCTGCCTTCTCCACCATTCGCTTTCGCTTACGCTACAGCGCAATTAATTCGCTAAGTAGTGAGTCGTAAAGCGGGCAAAGCCGCGCTGTAGTGCAGCGCAACCTAAGCGGGTGTAGCTCAACGGTAGAGTTCCAGCCTTCCAAGCTGGCCGTGAGGGTTCGATTCCCTTCACCCGCTCCAATTCTTTCTTCTTAAATTCTCCTCTCAAAACATTTTCTACAGCTGTAGAAAATTGGCTTCTTCCCTTATAAATCATGGCTTGAAGAAAAATCCCGATGTCATCCTGAGCTTGTCGAAGGATGATTCAAGGCACGGGCTAGAATCATCCTTCGACAAGCTCAGGATGACATCGAAAAATCGATGTAGCGAATCTTAAAAAACCTAATGCTTTTGAAATCTAGCTGCTCAACCTCGCCGACCCTTTTTTTTGCAAAATTCAAAACCAAACCAAGTGTCTCAAAAATTCAAAATCCATTCCAAATTTGCGCCCGCAGGTGACCAGCCGCAGGCAATTGACAAGTTGATTCGTGGCTTAGAAGACAAAAAACAAGATCAGGTTTTGCTGGGAATTACTGGGTCGGGCAAAACTTTTACCATGGCAAATATTATTGAGCGCACGCAGCGCCCTGCAATGATTATGGCGCATAACAAAACTTTGGCGGCGCAGCTTTACGGCGAGATGAAAGAGTTTTTTCCCGAAAACGAAATTGGCTATTTCGTGTCATTTTACGACTACTACCAGCCTGAAGCATACATTCCAAAATCCGACACCTACATTGAAAAAGATTCGGCAATTAACGAGCAAATCGATCGCCTGCGTCACGTTGCAACCCGCGCCTTATTTGAGCGCCGCGACACCATCGTAATCGCGTCAGTTTCTTGTATTTACGGTATTGGCTCGCCAGAATTTTATTCGACAATGGTTTTGCGTCTCAAAGTTGGTGAAGAAATTAACCGCCAAAAACTTTTGCTACGCCTTGTCGATTTGCAGTACGAGCGCAATGACATTGCTTTTGAGCGCTGCTGTTTTCGCGTGCAGGGCGACGTGGTTGATATTTTTCCATCGCACGAAGATGAGCACGCGTGGCGCATTTCAATGTTTGGTGACGAGATTGAAGAAATTACCGAGTTCGATCCTTTAACTGGCGAAACCTTCGCTAAACTAAACGACATCGCGCTTTACCCTTCTTCGCACTACGTAACTCCCGCCGACACTTTAAAAGGCGCGATCATGCAAATTAAAAAAGATTTGGCAATTCGCGTGGCTGATTTGGAATCGCGCGGATTAATCGTTGAAGCCCAGCGTCTCAACCAGCGCACCACTTATGACATGGAAATGATGTTGGAAGTTGGCAGCTGCAAAGGCATTGAAAATTATTCGCGCTATTTAACTGGGCGCCCAGCTGGCGCTTCTCCGCCAACTCTGTTCGAATATTTACCAAAAGACGCAATACTTTTTGTTGATGAAAGTCACGTTTCAGTTCCGCAAATTGATGGTATGTACAAAGGTGATTTCGCCCGCAAAACTAACCTCACCGAACACGGCTTTCGCCTTTTAAGCGCGCTGGACAATCGCCCGTTAAAATTTTCAGAATGGGAGGGTTTTAAACCCCAAACTATTTACGTTTCAGCGACTCCGGGAAAATACGAAACCGCCAAAAATGACGGCGAATTAATTGAGCAAATTATTCGTCCAACCGGTTTGCTTGACCCCGTTTGCGAGATTCGCCCTGCCGCAAAACAAGTGGCTGATTTGGTTGCAGAAGTTAAGGCAACCACCGAAAAAGGCTTTAGGACACTAGCCACAACCATCACCAAAAAAATGGCAGAAGATTTAGCTGATTATTTAAATGACGCCGGAATCAAAGCAGTTTACATGCACTCAGATATCGAGACGCTTGACCGCATCGAGATCATTCAAGATTTGCGCTTAGGCAAACATGATTGTTTGGTTGGGGTAAATTTACTTCGTGAAGGTTTAGATATTCCTGAATGTGCTTTGGTTGCGATTCTTGACGCCGACAAAGAAGGTTTTTTGCGCAACGAAACTTCGCTAATTCAAACAATTGGACGCGCCGCTAGAAACTCAGAAAGCAAAGTTATTCTCTACGCCGACAAGCGCACCAAATCAATTGAGGCAGCGCTTTCAATTACCGAGCGCAGAAGAAAAATTCAAATTGCTTACAACGAAAAACACGGGATCACGCCAACGACCACTTACAAAAAAATTGGCTCGGCTTTGTCAAATCTCTACACCAAAAAAACTAAGCCAGAAGATGAAGATGCAATTCCAAAAAGAATTCCAACCGATCGCGAAATTGCTAATTTGAAAAAGGAAATGCTCGAAGCGGCATCGAATTTAGATTTTGAAAGGGCGACAAAAATTAGAGATGAGGTGAAGAAAATGGAGGGTTTGCTGCTGATGCAGTAATCGTTTTTTGCACAAATCACGAGATAAAATTAAAAAAGTTTGAAAAATTAAATCAGATCAAAAGACTGCCGCGCTGCTCAATTATTTGGCAGCTTAATCATGTGGCGGGGTAGCTCAGTCGGTAGAGCAACGGGATCATAATCCGCAGGTCGGGGGTTCAAATCCCTCTCCCGCTACCACTCTGTACTCGAAATAACGTAAGCGGGCTTTCTAGCCAACCTCCAAACTCCTCTGCCGCAAAATCCAATCCCCTACTACAATAATCGTTAAACCCATTCCGCCCTCATAAAACGCATTTTCATTCACCGCTTTTTCCATCGCTTCACTTAAGGGAATCAGCGCCTGACAATGATGATTTATCTCACCTAAAAAAATATTTTTACCATCGCCCACCAAAATAAAATCAGCGCCAAGCTCGAGCACGTCGCGATATTTTTGACGCATTTCGCCATTTAAAATTTTTAAAACTTGCGCGGTTTTAAAAAATAAATTCTCAATTTCAGCTTCTTGCAAAATTGCTACGGGCTGCGCTGTTGCCCCTCCGCTAGAATAAGCGGTGGTAAAATTTTTATCTTCTAGTCGCAAACTTTTGCGAAAAGTTTGTCCGGCTACGTAAAAATCACCGCGAGAATTTTTTAAAATATTTACGCGAATGTCGCCCAACTCAATTCCTTTCAAAAAAGGCTGCACCAAAATTTTTTCATTGTAGAGCGCTTGTGCGGTTGTGAAAATTTCAGCTTCGCTCAATTCTAGCACAGCTTGATCAGTTTTGGCATTTTGCGCGCAACACAAAATTTCAATGATTTTTTGCAGCTCTTTTTCGTCTAAATTATTTTTGATTTTGTGATTTTGCTCAGAGCGCAGCTGAGAAATTTTTTGCGATTTAATCGCTGCAAGATCCAAACCATCTGAGGCAAATTCTACCGCAAAAACTCCCAAAGATTGCGCCGAGTTTTTTGGCTTAAAAACCAGCTTCGCATCATTGCCGCCGTAGAGTTTTTGATATTCTTGCGACATTAGTTTTATTGCCGCAAAAAGACCCGTTTTTGCCAGCTCAAATTCTGCAGTTGGAGTGGCAATTTTTTCAGCTAAAATGCGATTAATTTCTTGCGGCACCTCTTTGTCGCCAAGATTAATTGGGCAATTAAAAATATGTTTTGGAAAAAGTTTTTTTAGCTGACTTAAAACTTCACCGACATTTGCTTTTCCAATTGGCGGAAATGGTGCTTTCATTGGCTCTAAACGCTGAACTACAAATTCAACTTCGCTTAGTTTTAGAGATTCTAATTCAATTGTTTGTGGCAAAAATTCTGCAACTTTTTTCACCTTTAAGTTGAGTAGTTTTTGCAGATTTTTTTTAGCAACCGCCCGCATTATTTCTTCATTGCAGCTTTGATAATTTTTAATCAAAGACTCGCAAAGCTCTCTATCACGAGTTAGGCAAAATGTTAAAAACTCGTTTTGGTCCAAAGAATTTTCCAAATTGTAAATGTAAACCTCGTGCCCCAAAGCCACGCAAGAAAGAATGTAAGAAAGACTGGTGCTGCGCCCTAGAGCCATGGCAGAAAAAGGCTCGTTAATAATGATTAGAATTTTCATTGGTGAATTTAATTAGTGTTAAGATGAGGCGCTTGCAATTAACTTGCCCCACTTTTAGCCTGCCCGCCCCGCGACTAATATTGAACTCATAAAAATCTCATAAGTCATGTCAAAAGAACTCTTACAAACTTCGCCTTTTTTCAGTGCGAACATAGTTTTTATCAACGAACTTTATCAAAAATTTTTACAAGATCCCGCTTCAGTTGACGCTTCTTGGGCTGAATTTTTTGCCGCCAATGGCGACGAAATCAAATCAATTGCCGGCGATTATAAAGGACCAAGCTGGGCTTCTCGTAACGTTAAAATTGTAAATGCCGAAGAGTTTGACATTTCTTCTAACGCTAAAAAAGAAGTCGCTAAAAAAGATGTCAAAGCGCTGCCATTTCCTGCCGCAGAAAAAGATTTAAGCATCAACGTTGCTAACTTAATTTTGGCTTTCAAAAGATTTGGTCACTTGGCAGCAAACCTTGATCCTCTTGGACTTTTGGCAGTTAGAGCGGTTCCTGAAATTGACCCAAAAAATCACAGCATTGAAGCATCTGACCTAGAAAAAGAAGTTGATCTGCACGGAGTTCTCGGGCTTAAAAAAACCAAAATTTCTCAGGTTTTACAATATTTAAGTCACATCTACACCAATAAAGTTGGCTCTGAGTTTGAGTATATTCGTGACGCTGAGCAAAAATCATGGCTGGCTTACGAAATACAAAACACTCTGCTTTCTGAGATTTCTAAAGACGAGAAACTCAAAATTTTAAAAGAAGTAATCCGCACCGAAGGCTTCGAACAATTTTTACACAAACGCTTCCCTGGGGCTAAAAGATTTTCAGTTGAGGGGGGAGATGCCGCAATAAATTCAGTTGAAAAAATTATTGATGTTGCAGCCCGAGTTGGTGTCAAAAAAATTGTCATCGGCATGGCGCATCGCGGCCGCTTGAACACTTTGACTGGCGTAATGGGCAAGCCTTACCACCAAATGATTTCTGAGTTTAGAGGAACTCCAGGAATTCCCGAAGGCATCACTAAATCTGGCGACGTAAAATATCACATGGGCTACGCCTCAACTCGCGAGATTGCTGGCAAAAAAATTGATCTTTCTTTGGCTTTCAACCCTTCGCATTTAGAAGCGGTAAATGTAGTTGCTGCTGGTCGAATTCGCGCCAAACAAACGCTTTACGGCGACGCTTCAGGTGAACAAGCAATGGCGCTTTTAATTCACGGTGATGCGGCTTTTGCTGGGCAAGGTTTGGTTGCAGAAAGTTTAATGATGAATGGCGTTTCTGGTTACAATACCAGCGGCGTTATGCATTTAATTATTAACAACCAAATTGGCTTTACTGCCAACCCGTCAGATTCACGCTGCACCACTTACGCTTCTGATTTAGCCAAAGCAATTGATGCGCCAATTTTTCACGTAAATGGTGATGATGTTGAAGCGGTGGTTAAAGTTTCTGACATCGCAATGCGCTACCGCCAGCTTTTCAAAAAAGATGTGGTAATTGATTTAATCTGCTATCGCAGATACGGCCACAATGAAGGTGATGAGCCGCTTTACACCCAGCCAGTAATGTACACTAAAATTAAAGATCATCCGAGTTTAGAAAAAATTTATTCGCAAAAATTAATTGCCGAAAATGTGATTTCTGAGCCTGATTACCAAAAATTATTCTCTGATTTTCACGCAATGCTTTCGACTGAATTCGACAAAGCCGTTGATTACAAGCCAACAGAAGCTGATTGGTTGAAGGGCGATTGGAGCAAAATCAAAAACGGTGACACTTCGATTGCAAAAACTGGTGTGACAAAAAAAATTCTCAAAGAATTAATTGCCAAAACCGTTACCATTCCAGCTGATTTTAATGCCAATCCAAAAATCACTCGCCAGCTTGAAGCTAGAAAACAAGCGGTTGAATCAGAAAAAGATATTGATTGGGGATGTGGCGAAGCTTTGGCTTTTGCTTCACTTCTTTCTGAAGGAACTCACGTAAGACTTAGCGGACAAGACTCGGGACGCGGCACTTTTTCGCACCGTCACTCAATGCTGCACGATGCTTCAACTGGCGCGCGCTACAATATTTTTTCGCTTTTTGCACCAACCGCAAAATTCGAAGTTTATGATTCTGTTCTTTCTGAATATGGCGTGCTTGGCTTTGAGTACGGCTACTCGCTTTCAGCGCCAAATGGTTTGACCATTTGGGAAGCCCAATTTGGCGATTTCGCTAACGGCGCGCAAATTATTTTTGATCAATTTATTTCTTCATCAGAAGTAAAATGGTTGAGAAAATCAAACCTCGTAATGCTACTGCCGCATGGCTTTGAAGGCCAAGGGCCAGAGCACTCTTCGGCGCGCTTGGAGCGTTGCTTGCAAGCGTGCGCCGATGAAAATTTGCGCGTTTGCAACATTACAACTCCAGCAAATTTCTTTCACGCTTTGCGCCGTCAAACTTTGAGTAAAGACCGCAAGCCATTGGTGGTAATGTCACCAAAATCGCTGCTACGTCACAAATTGGCGGTTTCAACTTTGAGTGATTTTTCTGATTTAACTTTCCGTCCTTTGATTTCCGAAACTGCAGAAATCGCAGCTGACGACAAGGTTCGCAAAGTTGTTCTCTGCACCGGAAAAGTTTATTACGAATTGCTTGAAGCTCGCGAAGCCAAGAAAATCAACGACTTGGCGCTAATTCGTTTAGAACAACTTTATCCTTTTCCAAAAGAAGAGTTGAAAGCTGAACTTAAAAAATACAAAAACGCCGAAATCGTTTGGTGCCAAGAAGAGCCAAAAAACATGGGCGCGTGGAAATTTGTCGATGATTTGATTGAAGAGTCTTTGATCGAAACTAAACACAAATCGGCACGACCAAAATATGCCGGAAGAATCGCTTGTGCTTCACCTGCAACAGGATACGGCTCGTACCACGCTCGCGAACAAAAGGCGTTAATTGAAGAAGCTTTAAAATAATTTTTACCAATATCTCTACTAATTACATGGAGCACTAATGACAATTTCAGTCAAAGTAGAAGAAAGAATCAGGTCCTCTCTCAAGAGATTTCAGCCGATATTGCAATCAGCTAAGACCAGAGACATCAACGAATCCGATACCGTGACTATTGTTGTAGATGTTTTAGAGCACATATTTGGTTTTGATAAATATACTGAGATCACCTCGGAATATGCCATCAGAGGAACTTACTGCGATCTTGCTATAAAATTAGAAGGAAAATTATCTCTACTAATTGAGGTTAAAGCGGTTGGCACTGATCTCAAAGATCAACACATAAAACAAGCCACTGACTACGCTGCCAACGAAGGTATCGAGTGGGTGATTTTGACCAACTTATTAGATTGGAAAATC
Source organism: Rickettsiales bacterium (assembly GCA_947442475.1). Lineage (GTDB taxonomy): Bacteria > Pseudomonadota > Alphaproteobacteria > Rickettsiales > UBA1997 > UBA2645. The sequence goes on along the minus strand of CANEVP010000001.1, from coordinate 58,378 downwards.
TATAAAGTTACTTTTGGAAAACCAATTGGGTGTGAGCAGGTTGAGCATTTCAACCTGCTAAATTTACTACCCAAAGATAAGACCACTATTGAACTTTTATCTTTGATAGCAAAAGAAGGATTAAAAAAATCGAAGCTAGAACAACATCATTCTTACAAACAAATTCTCAACAAATTTACAATCGGGGCAGTCTTGTTATCCGAAGATGTTATTTGGAGCATTCGCAAAAAACTAAAAAGCCTTTCTCTGGAAGCAAAAATCTCTGAGGACGAGATAAAAAAAGCTCTTATTAATGAGGTTATAAAAAGAGACATTTTTGATTGTGAAAAATCTCAAATAGCACAAAAACAGCTTCTTAAAGCTGAGAAGAAGATCTTAAAGAAAATTACAGAAAGTAATAACGCGACCAACGTAAACGTTAATAACTCAACCAATCTTGAAAACTAATATGACCATCGAAATTAAAGTTCCCGCTCTTGGCGAATCAGTATCAGAAGCTGCGATTGCTAAACTTCACAAAAAAGTTGGCGACTCAGTAAAAGCCGACGAATTAATTGTTGAGCTTGAAACCGACAAAGTAACTCTCGAAGTTAATGCCCCGTCAGACGGCGTGATTTCTGATTTAAAAGTTAAAGAAGGCGACAATGTTAAAGTTGGCGATTTGATTGCGATGATGTCTGCAGGTGGCGCGGCTCTTAAAGTCTCAGCTCCTACGCAAAATGCTCAAGCAGCAGCTCCAACTCAAAGCGCAAACGCCTCGTTTCATCTTTCCCCAGCACCAAAAAAATTGGCTGCTGAAAATAATGTCGACACTTCAAAACTTGCGGGATCTGGCAAAGACGGTCGCGTAACTAAAGGTGACGTGCTTGATGCAATTTCTTCTACTCCAGTTGCAGCGGCTCCAGCATTAGCCGGTGCAAAACCAACTGAGCGCGTTAGAATGTCGAAACTTCGTCAAAAAATTGCTGAGCGCTTGAAAGAATCACAAAACACCGCAGCAATTCTAACCACTTTCAACGAAGTGGATATGACAGCTGTAATGGCGCTTCGCTCTGAATACAAAGACGCTTTCGAGAAAAAACACGGCGTCAAACTTGGCTTCATGTCTTTCTTCGTAAAAGCTTGTGTAACTGCACTAAAAGAACTTCCGGCGGTGAATGCCGAAATTGACGGCACTGACATTGTTTACAAAAACTTCTACGACATTGGTGTTGCGGTTGGCTCTCCACAAGGCTTAGTGGTTCCGGTTTTACGCGACGCTAACTTGCTAAATCTTGCCCAAGTTGAAAAAGGAATTTCTGAACTTGGCGTTAAAGCTCGTGACGGCAAATTAACTTTGCCAGACTTGGCGGGCGCCACTTTCACCATTTCAAATGGCGGGGTTTACGGTTCATTAATGTCTACTCCAATCATCAACCCACCGCAATCAGCAATTCTTGGCATGCACAAAATTCAAGAACGCGTAATGGTGATTGGCGGCGAAATGAAAATCCGCCCAATGATGTATTTAGCGCTTTCTTACGACCACAGAATTATCGACGGCAAAGAAGCTGTAACTTTCCTTGTGAGAGTTAAAGAGCTTCTTGAAGACCCGCGCCGCCTAGTTTTGGACTTATAATTTTTTAAAATTTAAATCAGGATCCCCATGCTATACTTATTTTTCGGAGTCGTAGTTCTAATCTTCTTGTGCGCTTTCACAGTTGAGCAGCAAAGTGTTAAAATCGTTCAGAGGCTCGGCAAGTTTCTCAGAATTGCGGGACCGGGTTTAAATTTTAAAATCCCCCTTATTGATCAAGTTGCCGGAAGCCTTAGCCTTAGAGTCAACCAGCTTGACGTTAAAGTTGAAACCAAAACTGAAGACAACGTGTTTCTTCACGTTTTAGTTTCTGTGCAATTCTTCGTTGATCCAAACAAGGTTTACGAAGCCTTCTACAAACTTGAAGATCCATCTCGCCAAATCACCTCTTTCGTTTTTGACGTGGTGCGCGCCAAAGTTCCAAAAATCAAACTTGATGATGTTTTTGAGAAAAAAGATGACATCGCAGTCGCAGTAAAAGAAGAGCTTGAACAAGTAATGTCAGACTTCGGCTACGGCATTGTTAAAACTTTGGTAACCGACATTGATCCTGACGCCAAAGTAAAAATCGCCATGAATGAAATCAACGCCGCCCAAAGAATGCGCGTAGTTGCCAGCGAAAAAGGTGAAGCGGAAAGAATTTTAAAAGTGAAATCAGCAGAAGCCGAAGCGCAAAGCAAAGCCCTACAAGGCAAAGGGATGGCTGACCAAAGAAAAGCAATCATTCAAGGTTTGAAAGAGTCAGTTTCTGATTTCAAAGAGTCGTTGCCAAACACCACTGAACAAGATGTTTTAAACCTGATTTTAATGACCCAATATTTCGACACGATCAAAGATTTAGGCGCTTCTTCGCACAATAATACAATCATGATCCCGCACTCTCCAAGCGCGGTTGGCGACATTTTGCAGCAGATTTCTAATTCAGTTATTATTGCAAATCAGGTTTCCAGCGCGAATTCCAATTCATCTGTAACAAAGGTTTAAAAACTCTTCATAGAACTCCTTGAGAAAAGGCTTTTCAGACTTTGCTCAAGGAGCCTCTAAAATAATTCCCATATCCCCCAAATGTTACTCCTCTTCCTCAAATCAATTCTAATCGGCCTATCGGTTGCAATGCCAATCGGACCCATCTCAACCCTTGCAATTAAAAACTGCCTCACTCGCGGCTTTAAAATCGGCTTTGCCACCAGTTTTGGCGCCTCAATCACTGAAGGCTTTTACGGCTTTGTCGCAACCGGCGGATTAATTTTTATTTCAAAATTTCTCACAACCTACGTTTCAGAGGTAAAAGTTATTAGCGGCGCAGCCTTGATTTTACTGGCTTGCTACGAAATCAAAACCGCCAATAAAATCAGCACCACCGAAATCAAAACCAAAGCCCGCGGCTTTTGGCACACCGTGTTTTTCACCTCATTCCTAACTCTCGGCAGCCCAATGACCATCGCGCTTTTCATTGGAGTTTTTGCCACAATGACGGGCACCGTTCTCACTTCCCAAGAAATGGGAATTACCGTTTTAGGAATTTTCTCAGGCTCAGTAATTTGGGCTTTCGTAATGTGCGGCACCGTTGCCACAATTCGCCACCAGCTTTCGCAAACTTGGATGGCGCGAGTCAAAATAATTTCCGGCGCAATTATTGGCAGCTTCGGGCTTTACGGAATCATCAGCGTTTTAGCTTAAATAATGCTTTTTATATTCCTTCAAAGCTTCGTCATCGGTCTGTCAATTGCCATGCCAATTGGTCCAATCGCAACTCTCTGCATCAAAAATTCTCTGGATCGCGGTTGGAAATTCGGCTTTGCCATTGGTCTTGGTGCGGCTCTTTCTGAGGGTTTTTACGGATTTGTCGCGGCAGGCGGCCTAGTTTTTGTTTCGCACTTTGCCAACCAATATCTTTTTGAAATAAAATTAATTGGAAGCTCGGCTCTGATGCTGATTGGCTTAGCCGAACTGCGCAACTTTCACAAATCGGAAAACAAAGAAATCAAAATGAAAAGACGCAGCTTCGTAAAAACTGCCGCCTTTTCCTGCGCCCTTTCTTTGACCAGCCCAATAACAATTATTTTTTTCGTCGGAGTTTTTGCCACAATCGGCGGCACCACTTTAACTAGCGCAAGTGCCGCTGTTACAGTTTTGGGAGTTTTCTGTGGCTCACTTTTTTGGTCGACAATTTTCTCTGCTGCCATTTCTAAAATGCGTCACAAAATTTCGCAAAAATGGACCGCCCGCCTAAAATTAATTTCTGGCCTAATGATTTTTGGCTTTGGTTTTTACGCCTTTTTTGGCCTTTTTTAAAAATTAGACCCTTGATTTTGCTGATCAAAAGCCAATTTTGCACAGCTGTGCACTTTTCAAATTTCAGGCATTTTTGCTGATTTTTCCAATCTCTTTAAGCAATTCTCCGCGCCCTGAGCTTTTACGCCACACCAAGCCAATCGTGCGTTTAGGAGCATTGGCAATTTCTACGTAACTAATTTTAACGTCTTTTTGCACCGCAATTTCTGGCATTAAAGTAATGCCCGCACTTACCGCGACCATTTGTCGCAGCGTTTCCAAACTACTCGCCTTAAAATCATGCTGCTCAAAAGCGCCAAGCATTGAGCAAACTTCCAAAGCTTGATTACGCAAGCAATGCCCTTCTTCCAAGAGCATTAGCCTTTGGCCTTTTAAATCTTTGGCGTGAATTTTTTTTGATTTAGCCAGCGCGTGACTCTTAGGTAACGCCAGCAGAAAGGGCTCTTCAAAAATTTTCTGAATTTCAAAAGCCTCGTTTGAAATTGGCAGCGCCACAAAAGCCGCATCAATTTCACCGCTTTGCAATTTGCCCAAAAGCACTTCGGTTTTTTCTTCAACCAGCAGCAATTTTAACTGAAGAAATTTTTTTGAGATTGTACCGACAACTTTTGGAAAAAAATAAGACGCCAAGGTTGGAAAGGCGCCAATCCTTAGTTCACCGCTAAATGGATCTTTGGAATTTTTGGCAATATTTCTTAATTCTTCCGCCTCGCGCAAAATAATTTCGGCCTTTGCGACAATTTCTTTGCCCACCTTAGTCACCAAAAAATTCTTCTGTGAGCGTTCAAAAATTTGCACGCCAAGCTCGTCTTCCAACTTTTTAATCTGCATGCTGAGAGTCGGTTGGCTAACAAAAGATTTCTCCGCAGCCCTCGCAAAATGCTGCTCTTTGGCCACCGAAACTAAATATTTTAAGTCGCGCAAATTCATAGTTAAAAGCTATTAGTTTAATCAAATTAATCGATTTTTCTTATTAAGAACCATTTCTACATTTCGCAACCAAGATTTTGGTGGAGTTGCCAAAATCAAAATTAAATCAGGAGAAAAAATGTTAGGAATCAAAGACACCTTTCCTCAATTCAATGGCAAAGCGGTTGTAACCAATGACGTACACGACGCTTTCATCGACATCAGCAACGAAACCTACAAAGGAAAATGGCTGGTGATGTTTTTTTGGCCCAAAGATTTCACCTTTGTTTGCCCAACTGAAATTGCTGAATTCGGCAAATTAAACGAACAATTTAAAGATCGCGATGCGCAGCTAATTGGCGCCAGCACCGATTCGGAGTTTGTTCACTTAGCTTGGCGCAGTCAAAAAGATGAATTGAAAAATTTGCCTTTTCCGATGTTTGCCGATGTCAAACGTGATTTGTCGCAGGCTTTAGGAATTTTGGATAAGGATGAAGGCGTAGCGCAAAGAGCGACTTTCATCGTTGATCCACAAGGCGTGATTCGCTTTGTTTACGTTACTGATTTGAGTGTGGGCAGAAATCCGAGTGAAGTGCTTAGGGTTTTGGATGCGCTTCAAACAGATGAGCTTTGCCCATGTAATTGGAAGAAAGGAGATGAGGTGATTAAGGTTTAACAAATCACTTCCAGATCGTCTGGCCCAATCATAAGGGAGGGGTCAGACGGACTATTCACAGAAAATAATTTTAACAAAAGGAGCAAAATGCAAAACTTAGAAACTCTCGTCCAATCAATCCCTGATTACGCCCGCGACGTAAAAATAAACCTCCAAACCTTACTCAATAAAGAAAACCAAACCCTAACCCAAAAACAAATTTTCGGCGCCTCCTTAGCCTCAGCTTACGCGACAAAAGAAAAAACCCTGATCAAAGTTTTGCAAAATGAAGCGCAAAATATTTTGTCAGAGGCTGAACTTAAAACCGTCAAAACCGCCTCAGCCTTAATGGCGATGAATAATATTTATTACCGCTTTATTCACATCAGCGCCGACAAAGAATATTCGCAATTGCCTGCGGGGCTTAGAATGCGAGGCATCTTGGATCACGGAATTGAAAAAATAAATTTCGAAGTTCTTTCTCTCGCCGTCTCAATTATCAATGGTTGCGGAATGTGTATTGACGCGCACGCAAATCAGTTGTTAAAACATGGCATATCAAAATCTCAGATCCAAATGACTGCGAAAATCGCTGCCGTCATAAACTCAGCAGCGCAAGTTTTAACAATCGAACATCAGGAGTAATTTATGAAAAATCATCAAACCGCCGCAAGTCTCGAAAAAACTTTAGCTAACTCTTATTTGCTACAATTGAAACTGCAGAACTATCACTGGAACGTAGTTGGACCACATTTCAAACCTCTACATGAATTATTCGGCACTCAATATGAAGAATTATCGACTTCAATTGACGAAATCGCTGAAAGATTGCGTGGACTTGGAGCCAAAGTTGAAGCCACTTTTGAGCATTTTCAAAAATTGAGTAAAATCAAAAACGGCGACAAAAATTTACAAAGTGATGCGATGATTAAAGATTTAATCGCCAGTCATGAAATTGTAGTTGCTGATCTGAAATCAGGCACCAAAGCAGCGCAAGAAGAAGGAGATGAAGCTAGTGCGGATTTATTTATTGGCAGAACTACTGCTCATGAAAAAGCAATTTGGATGCTGGTTTCGAGTTTGTAAGCAGATTTTTGAACGAAAAAAAACCTCTCTTAAAATTCTTTAAGAGAGGTTTTTTTTGGCCTAACAACAAAGAGAGTCTGACCTTACTCAGTCAACACTTCGCAATTACCGTTATCGATGTAAGCATCTAGGCCAACGGTAGTAATTTCTTTGTAGCGACTATCGCCGAAAACTCTGATTAAACTGCCAATTGGACCTTCGGTTTGGATGTTGAAGAAAATACCAGTTTGCTTGAATTCAGCTTTGTAGGTATCGCAATTATCTTGTTCGCAACGAGTGATCGTGCCTTTGGCTTTATCTAAGGTTAAAGAAGCTGTAGTTGTTCTTTTTACACATTCATGTTTAGTGCAAAGAAAGCCGCTTTTTGGTTGGCATTTAATTTTTTTCCAAGCTTTGGCCGTTTGAAAATTCTTCTCCGCTTCAACGAATAATTTTTGGAAATCAGAAGGCTGAATTTGCGCTTCTTCGATTGATTCTTTGGTTGCTGGCGTAATTACAGGCTTAGAGCTTTTAGCAAAAGCTGATGCTGAAAAAAGTGCAAATATTGTGACTAAAAATAATGATCTGATTTTCATGGTAAGCTTGGTTAGTTGGGGAGGTTTTATTACTTTAGGAACACTTGCTTAAGAATGGTGCACCCGAAGAGATTCGAACTCCTAACCTCCTGATCCGTAGTCAGGTGCTCTATCCAATTGAGCTACGGGTGCATATTTGTAATTTGGTAACGCGCTTCGTCGCTTTTCTCACCAAGTAATCTTGATTCGAAGACAACTAGCGCTGGGTCGTGAGGCGCAGCCTTTGTCCTTTCTCGCTAAAAACAGCCGTTGAGGCTGTTTTCTTAACACTCAAACCCAATTGAGCTAAAGTGCATTAAAATAAAAAGCTTGAGGATTTAACACCCCAAGCTTTTCAAAATTCTATTTGTCTGAAGCAGCTTCTGCTTTGCTCTTTTTTTCTCTAGCCTCTTCTTTTACAGCAGCTTTTTTTCGTTTAGCAACACCAAGTTTCTCACGAACTAAATTTTCTAACTCGTCAGCAATTTTTGGATTTTCTTTCAGGTAATTTTTTGTGTTTTCTTTACCTTGTCCGATTTTATTTCCTTTGTAAGCATACCAAGATCCTGATTTCTCAAGAACTTCGTTTTTCACTGCCAAATCAATAACTTCACCTAAACGAGAAACGCCTTCGCCGTATATAATTTCAAAATCAGCAATTTTGAAAGGTGGAGCAACTTTGTTTTTTACAACTTTAACTTTGGTTTCGTTACCCAAAACTTCTTCTTGGTCTTTGATGGCAGTTCCTCTGCGAATATCAAGGCGCACTGATGCGTAGAATTTTAGTGAGTTGCCACCCGATGTAGTTTCTGGAGAGCCAAACATCACGCCAATTTTCATTCTGATTTGATTAATGAAAATGATGGTTGAACTGGTTTTAGAAACTGTCGCGGTAAGCTTTCTTAAAGCTTTACTCATCAATCTAGCTTGTAAACCCATTTGATTGTCGCCCATGCCGCCTTCAAGCTCAACTTGCGGAACTAGTGCTGCAACTGAATCGACAACAACTAAATCAACAGCTCCAGAGCGAATTAAAGTGTCAGCAATTTCAAGCGCTGCTTCGCCATTATCTGGCTGAGAAATGATTAGTTCTTCTAAGTCGATGCCAAGATTTTTAGCGTAAGCTGGATCAAAAGCATGTTCGGCGTCAATAAATGCACAAGATAGACCTGCGCGCTGAGCTTCCGCAATTGCGTGCAAAGTTAGCGTGGTTTTTCCTGAAGATTCTGGTCCGTAGATTTCGATGATTCTGCCGCGCGGATATCCGCCAACACCAAGAGCGATGTCTAGAGAAAGTGATCCGCTTGGAATAACCTCAATATCAGTTACCGGTCTAGAACCGAATTTCATTGCTGATCCCTTACCGAATTCTTTATCGATTTGGGCTAATGCTGCGTCTAACGCTTTTTTACGATCGCTCATAATTTTTCCTTTGTGGTTGAAAAGAGGGTTATTTTTTTAGCAATTCTAGCATTGTTTGACCGAGAGCTGCAGGGCTATCAGCCACAACAACGCCAGCTTCTTTCATGGCGTCAATTTTACCTTGTGCGCCACCTTTTCCACCAGAAATAATCGCACCAGCGTGGCCCATTCTGCGTCCTTCTGGAGCAGTGCGTCCCGCGATGAAACCAACAGTTGGTTTGCTACGACCTTTCTTAGCTTCAAGTCTCAAAAATTCTGCAGCTTCTTCTTCATCAGTCCCGCCGATTTCACCAATCATGATCATGGCTTGAGTTTCAGGGTCAGACAAGAACATGTCTAAGCAATCGATGAAGTTAGTTCCGTTAACCGGATCTCCACCAATGCCGATACAAGTAGTTTGTCCCAAACCCACTCTGGTTGTTTGGTGCACTGCCTCATAAGTTAAAGTTCCTGAACGAGAAACAATACCGATTGATCCTTTTTTGTGGATGTGGCCAGGCATGATGCCGATTTTGCATTCATTCGGAGTGATAACGCCTGGGCAGTTTGGTCCAACCAATCTTGATTTAGAGCCAACTAGAGCTTTTCTAACCTTAACCATGTCTAAGACAGGGATGCCTTCAGTGATGCAGATAATCAATTCAATTTCTGATTCGATTGCTTCCAAAATAGCATCAGCAGCAAATGATGGCGGAACGTAGATTACCGATGCATTACAATCAGTTTTTCTTTTAGCGTCATAAACAGTGTCGAAAACTGGTAAAGCTAAGTGGTTAGTGCCACCTTTGCCTGGCGTAACGCCACCAACCATTTTTGTTCCGTAAACGATTGCTTGTTCAGAGTGAAAAGTACCTTGGGCTCCAGTGAATCCTTGGCAAATTACTTTGGTATTTTTGTTAATTAAAACTGACATTAGATTTTAAAATTAGTTTGAAATTTCGGCGTCTTTTACCGCTTTAACAATTTTTTGAGCAGCATCTGACAAATCGTCAGCTGAGGTCACGGCAAGTCCTGATTTGGCAATGATTTCTTTGCCCAATTCAACGTTAGTTCCTTCAAGACGAACTACCAAAGGAACACTCAAATGAACTTCTTTAGCTGCTTCAATGATGCCGTTAGCGATAATATCGCAACGCATGATGCCGCCGAAAATGTTCACCAAAATTCCTTTTACGTTTGGATCAGAAAGAATGATTTTGAAGGCCGCAGTAACTTTTTCGCGAGTAGCACCTCCCCCAACGTCAAGGAAGTTAGCTGGAGAAGATCCGAAAAGTTGAATGATATCCATTGTAGCCATTGCAAGTCCGGCACCGTTAACCATGCATCCGATTTTGCCGTCCATTTTGATGTAGCTTAGATCATATTTTGAAGCTTCAATTTCAAGTGGCTCTTCTTCATCCAAATCACGCAATACTTTGAGTTCGTCATGACGATGCATTGCATTGTCATCGAAATTAATTTTCGCATCCAAAACAACGATTTCACCTTCAACAGTTTCAACCAATGGATTGATTTCCATTTGTGAAGCATCGGTTTCGTTGAAAGCTTTATAAAGTGCAAAAACCACTTTTGAGAATTTTTTCAAAGTTTCTCCGGTCAATCCCAAAGCAAAACCCATTTTGCGGGCATGAAAAGCTTGAATGCCAGCAGCTACGTCAATTTTAACTGAGATGATTTTTTCTGGGTGATGCTCAGCAACTTCTTCGATTTCCATGCCACCTTCAGTTGAAGCCATGAAAACGATCGATTTAGCTTTGCGATCAACAACAGCAGATAAGTAATATTCTTTTTTGATGTTTGATCCAGCTTCGATGTAAAGCCTTCTAACCAATTTTCCTTCAGGGCCGGTTTGTGGAGTAACCAAAGTCATTCCCAAAATTTGTGAGGCCTTTTCTTTAACTTCTTCAACTGTTTTAACAACTTTAACACCGCCAGCTTTACCGCGACCGCCGGCATGAATTTGTGCTTTTACAACAAAAACTTTGTGACCAGCTGCTTCTAAAGCTTTTGCAGCTTCAACAGCTTCAGGAACTGAAAATGCAGGGTGACCTTCAGGCACAACAACGCCGAATTTTTTTAACAGGGTTTTAGCCTGATATTCGTGGATATTCATTTGTAAGTTTGATTTGAAATTGAAATTGTTTTGGTGGCACAAATCTGAGAAGAGGCGGCGCACAATAAATTTCGATTTTAACTTGGCAATAACTTAAATGAAAAACATCCTTTTAACCAGACCGCACGAGCATTCACATGATTTAGCAGAGCTTCTAGAAAAAGCCGGATTTGCCACATTTATTGAGCCACTTTTTGCGGTGAAAAAGAACCTGGTTACCCAAAAAAACCAAAACAAAATCTCTGCCGTAATTATCACCAGTGCCAATGCTTGCGACGCTGTAATTGATTTTGGATTTTCTAAAGATGTAAAAATTTTCTCTGTCGGAAAAAAAACTGCCAAAAAATTAATCGCTCATGGATTCATCAATATTGTTACGGCACCCGAAAATTCCGCAGAATCTCTCAAAAATTTAATTGCTAAAACTGCGAACAAATCCCTCGAGATTCTTTATTTTCATGGATCGACCGTCACTTTAGATTTTCAAAACGAGTTACAAAAATACGACCTCAGTGTAACCAATATTTTAGCTTACAAAACTTTTGCGGTAGAAAATTTCTCAACCGAATTTCTAAAAATCTCTCAGCAAAAAACTTTCGACCAAGTTTTGCTCTTCTCCCAAAATTCCGCGCAAATATTTTTTAAATTAGCGGCGCGACACAATCTGCTTGAATATTTTGCGACCTCGCAAATATTGTGTTTAAGCGAGAAAATTCTTGATTGCGTGAAAAAATTTGGATTCACCAATTCCTCAACTTTTGCAGAATTCCCAATTTTAAAAAAATTTTATGACTGAAGTTCCCGTCGAACAAAATCAAAAAAATAAAACAGAAATCGCAGCCCGAAAAAAACAAAAATTTATCACCAAGTTTGTTATTTTTTTGTCACTGATTTTCTTCGGCTATCTTGGCGTAAACTATTGGAAAGAAGGCATCGCCAAAAAACTTCAAGCCCAAAATGAAGTCCAAAAATTCGATAATGTTGAAAGTGAGATTTTTGATTTATCTGGTGACCACGATGCCCAAAAAGATGAGAATTTGGCCGACATTGGCGCCAATGAATTAAGAGAAAAAGGCGCAGAATTTATCTATCACATGCTGCTAAAAAATCAGGTGCAAATCACTGATTTAAAAGCGCAAATTCAGGAAATTAAGGGTGAACTGACTAAATATAAAAATCAGGAAAGAATCGGAAAAATGATTTTAGTTTATGTCGAATTACGCCAAGAAATTTTCGCTGGCAAATCTTACGATAGCGCTCTCAAAAGTTTCGAAATTTTGATAGCACTAGACGAAAATCTGCAAACAAAAGTTGCCAAATTAAAAGAGGTTCTACCTGAATTTTCTAACCAAGAAAAACTCAGCAAATCCTTTGCCGATCTAATTCCTGAACTCATCTCTACCAAAAATAACACCCCAAATCCAACTCTACTTTCTAAAATTCGTCGTAATATCGCCAATCTCGTAATCATCAGAAAAATTGATGGCAAAAATACCGGTGAAATCGATTCAACAATTTTTCACACCGAGAAATTTTTGAAAGAAAAAAACTACCAAGAAGCAATGAATTATATGCTTTCGCTCGACCCAAGCTATCACGAAATTGTTGCCGATTTCTTAAATGATTTAAGCATCGCAATTGAAGTGCAGAAACTCGATTCTGAAATTTTAAATTACCTAAAAAGCCTCACCTAGACTTAGTCTAAATTCTTTAGATTAAGTCTAATTAATTTTATCGCGGCATAAGCCGCGCCCCACTTTGCGGGGAACCCCATATACCAAATCAGTTTGGTATCAATGAAGATTTAGATTTGGTATAATATGTTTGCAATTTTATGGTTTTTATTCATCGCTTCGTCGATCGCCATCTCTCTAGTTTGGCTGCTTGATCACAATGGCACCGTCATTATCACTTGGCTGGGATATGAGGCAAACACCGACATTCTAACTGCGATTCTAATCGCGGTTTTTTGTGCCTTAATGATTTTTGCCTTCTCCTACATTTTGGCGAGAATTTTGGCGATAAAATTTCCCAATCTCTTAAAGATTCTTTTCAAAAAAAGTCACACAAAACGCTTAGAAAAATTAGTGGCGCGTCACCACCAAGCCTTTGATATCATGACACAATTGATGTTGGCGCTGGAAGTTGCTGATAAAAAATCTGCCGCCGATTTGCAAAAAAAATTCGCCAAATTAATTAAAAACCCGCCGCTAAATAATTTTTTCTTGGGCAAGCTCGCCTTTCAAGAGCAAGAGTTTTCTAAGTCTGCCGATTTATTCGCAAAATTCGGCGAAAATAAACATGCCAAAGTCTTGGTGCTAAAATCGAAGTTCAAATTGGCTTTACAAAACCAAGATGAAATCACTGCGATTGCCTACGCCAAACAAATTTTATTGGTAAAACGCGACAGTTTTGAAACCGCGACAACTTTATTTGCCCTCTATAAAAAACGCGGGCTTTGGCAAGATGCGAAGGCTTTAATTTCTGAGTACGGCTCAGAACAATTTAAGGATGAATTGCAAAAGCGCGACATGGCCGTAATCAACACCGCCTTGGCTTTTGAAGCCTATCAACAAAAGAAATTTTTATTGGCGATCAAACATTCGAACATCGCACTTAAAGCCGAAAATAATTTTTTACCAGCACAAGAAATTGTCTTAAAATCTTGGTTAAAACTTGGCTTCACTTTCAAAGTAAGTTGGAAAATAAAATCTTTGTGGCGCACCAATCCGCATATAATTTTTGCGGAAATTTTTGACTTAATTAATCGCAAATCTTCGGCAAAATCGCGCATTAAATCGATGAAAAAACTGGCTGATTTAAATAAAGAATCAGCTTTGGGAAAGCTGGCAGTTGGCATTGTTGCTTTCCGATCTGGCTCTTTTCAAATCGCCAAAGATTATCTCAATCTATCACTTCTCCAAGAAAAAACTTATCGCGCTTACAAGCTTTTAGCCTTTGCAGACAAGGCTTTGGGCAATGACCTCGATTGTAAAAAAAATCTGATCAAATCAGAAATGCTTAGCAAAGACGATCATTATCTTTGCAATTCTTGCTTCCATTTAAGTTCGAAATGGAGCGCCAAATGCACTTCTTGCGACTCTTACGATTCGCTAGAATGGAACTCTTAAATTATCTAAAAATCATGACAAATAACATCTCTCAAATCATTGAAAACGCTTTTGAAAAAAGAGCTGAAATTAATTTAACCACGCAAGGCGAAATACGCGATGCAGTCAATCAAACTCTGGCCGCGCTCGATGCCGGACAAATCAGAATTTGCGAGAAAAAAGATGGCGCTTGGCAAGTTAATCAATGGATCAAAAAAGCAATTCTGCTTTCTTTCAGACTCAATGATAATTTCTTAAGCAAGCAAGATGCGGTAAGCGGCAACGCTCTTAGTTATTTCGATAAAGTGCCTTTGAAATTTGCTAATTGGGGTGAAGAAGATTTTCGCAAAGCGGGGTTTCGCGCGGTTCCTGGAGCAGTCGTGCGCCACTCAGCATTTATTGCCAAAAACGTAGTTCTGCTTCCATCTTTCGTAAATCTCGGCGCTTACGTTGATGAAGGAAGCATGATTGATGCTTGGGCAACGGTTGGCTCTTGCGCGCAAATTGGTAAAAATTGCCACATCTCGGGAGGCGCTGGAATTGGCGGCGTTCTTGAGCCTCTGCAAGCTAATCCGGTAATTATTGAAGATGATTGCTTCATCGGCGCGCGCTCTGAAATTGCTGAGGGTGTTATTGTTGAAAAAGGTTCGGTAATTTCGATGGGCGTTTATATTGGCGCTTCAACAAAAATTATTGATCGCGAAAGCGGTGAAATTTTTTACGGTCGCGTTCCTGCTTACTCAGTCGTAGTTCCCGGCAACATCGCTTCAACTAAAGGCGACAAAAATGTTTCGCTTTACGCTGCCGTAATCGTGAAAAAAGTTGATGAAAAAACTCGCTCAAAAACTTCGGTGAATGAGTTGCTGAGGGATTAATGCTCTTTGATGCAAAATTCCTCACCATACTCGCTTTCATCGCGATTAACTTTTTGATTCTATTTGCGATCAAAACCCGCACTACAATTGTCACCGGATTAATCATTTCCCACTTAATCGCGGTGCTTTTTTTCAGCTTGTCGATTTCCAACTACAACTCGTTTAAAGAGATTGTTCTGGCTCTAATCATCTATTCGATGGTGATTTTATTTTTGGTTTCAAATTACAACCCAATTTATCTCGCCGGCAACGAAACCACGAAAATCAAGCGTTCCAAGCTGTTACTACTTTTCATTCCGCTAGTCTGCGTAATTGTCACAACGATTTTTTTAGCGCTATTTTTAATCACCAAAGATTTGCCAGAAATTTCCAAAACTGTTGCCGAAAAACAAACCACCAAGCAAAATGAAATCATGCAAAACCCAATGATTCTGCCGTCTCACCCCGTTCACATTGCGGTGAAAAAATTTTATTTAGGCAGAAAATTTGAAGGCGAATGGACAGACGCAACTTACATCGCCCTTGAAATGAATGACCGCAAAAGAGCCCGCCTTAAAGATAAATTATCTGACAATTTTCTACTCAAACGCTCTTCCGATGTAATTTTAATCATAGTAGCCGTAAGCACGAGTTTACTGCTTTTGGGCGCTAAAAAAACCGAAAATAATTCATGAGTTTTTACCAAATTTTGCGTCCCCTAATTTTCAAACTTGATGCGGAAAAAGCCCATCACGCTGCCATAAATTTTTTAAAATTTTGTCCAAAAACCGCGACGCTTTTTTGCCTAAATCGCCATTACGAAAATTTACGCATTAAACTTTGGGACATTGATTTTACTAATCCCATCGGCATGGCTGCAGGCTTTGATAAAAATGCTGAAATTGCTCTGACATTAGAAAAATTTGGTTTTGGTTTTGTTGAATGTGGCACGGTAACACCACTCGCGCAGAAAGGAAATGAGACCCCAAGAATTTTTCGCCTTGAAGAAGATGCTGCAATTATTAATCGCTTAGGATTTAACAATTTAGGTGCCGAAGTTTTTGCTCAAAATGTGGCGCAAATTTCAGCAAAAATGCGCACACCTTTTGCCATTAATATCGGCAAGAACAAAGACACTGAAGACCCGCTTCTAGACTATCTACCACTACTTGAAAAGTTTTATGAAAGCGCAGCATATATCACAGTAAATATTTCATCTCCCAACACCAAAAATTTGCGTGATTTACAAAATGAAAATCAGCTCGATTTATTTTTGAGCGAGATCATGAAAAAGAAAAATCAGCTGCAAATTTTGCACAAAAAAAATACGCCGATTTTGTTAAAAGTTGCACCCGATTTAACCTCCGAAGAACAAGAAAAAATCGCCACCACCGTTTTAAAAAACCAAATTGACGGCATGATTATTAGCAACACCACAATTGACCGCGACTTAAATCTAAAAAGCCCTCACGCCAAAGAAATCGGAGGTTTAAGCGGCGCACCTCTTTTTGCTAAATCAAACGAAATGCTAAAAAATTTCTACCGCTTTACAGGCGGAAAAATTCCACTAATTGGCGTTGGCGGAGTTGCCTCAAGCGAAGATGCCTACGAAAAAATCAAATGCGGCGCAAGCTTAGTGCAAATCTATTCCGCCTTTATTTATCAAGGCTTTGGACTGGTTGAAAAAATTAAAAAAGAACTCAGCCAAAAAATTGCTGACGATGGATTTAAAAATATCTCCCAAGCTGTCGGAACTAAAAATTGACAAAAAAGTTATGAAAAATAGCTTTTTAAAAAACCCTGTTCCACCCATCATCAATAACGATTAACCACATCTTTATGACAAAATCCTCACCTCCAGTCGCCACCTCCTTAAATTTTGAAAGCAAAAAAATCCGCCGTATTTTTCACCAATATGAATGGTGGTTTTCGGTAATTGATGTTGTTGGAGCTTTAACTGAGAGCACCATTCCCAAAAGATATTGGGCTGATTTGAAAAAAAATTTGTTGGAAAAAGAAGGATTTCAACCGTACGAAAAAATCGTACAGTTCAAAATTTTAGCTGAAGACAACAAACTCAGAGAAACAGACTGCGCCAACACCCAGACCATGCTGCGCATCATCCAATCAATCCCCTCGCCAAAAGCCGAGCCATTTAAAATGTGGCTAGCTCAAGTTGGTTTTGAACGAATTCAGGAAATTGAAAACCCGGAACTTGCCCAAAAACGCACCCGAGAAATTTATAAAGCCAAAGGTTATCCAGATTCTTGGATAGAAAAAAGAATGCGCGGAATTCAGGTGCGCGAAGAGTTAACTGGAGAGTGGAAAAAGCGAGGCGTTAAAGAATCGAACGAGTTTTCAATTCTGACCGCCGAAATCTCGAAAGCGACTTTTGGCCTTACACCCAATCAACACAAGGATTTTAAAGGGTTAAAACGAGAAAATCTACGCGACCATATGAATTATGAATGATTTAGAACTAATTTTTTCAATGCTTGGCGAAGCGGCAACTACTGAAATTGCTAGAAACACCGATTCTCGTGGGTTTGGTGAAAATAAAGTTTCGGCGCGAAAAGGCGGCACAATTGCGGGCAATGCGAGAAAAAATTTAGAAAAACAAACCGGCAAAAAAGTTGTAACCAAAGAAAATTTTGTTGGATTAATCAAAGATTAAAAACCGTGAAAATTATCGATCACATTGAAACCGAGAGATTAATTTTAAGATCTTGGCGCGAGGAAGACGCCGAGACTTTTGCCGCAATTAACCAAGATCCTAAAGTAATTGAGTTTCTGCGTGGGCCATTAAGCCTGAGCGATTGTCAAAATTTTATCGCAAACGCCAATTATCATTTTGCCAAATATGGTTTTGGGCTTTGGGTAGCAACGCTTAAAGAAACTGGCGAGATGATTGGCTTTGTTGGCTTAAACGCCCCTGATTTCGTAAGTCATTTTACACCTTGCGTTGAAATCGGTTGGCGCCTTTCTGCAAAACATTGGGGCAAAGGATATGCTTTTGAGGCTGCAAAATCAGTGCTTGAAGTTGGGTTTAAGAATTTTGGCTTAAAAGAAATTGTCGCTTTTACTGTGCCAAAAAATCTGCGCTCGATTTCAGTGATGGAAAAAATCGACATGAAACGCGATCTCGCTGGAGATTTTGCTCATCCAAAGTTGGCACCAGATCATCCGCTGTCGCAGCACATATTGTACAGGGTGCAAAATATAGAAATTTGACATTGAAAAGAACAGGCTTACGATGCGCGCAAATCCTGCCTCTACAAGACTTTTTAACACCGAAGAAAGCCTTTTATCCAAACTTAAAAAACAAAAAACATGTCTACTCTAGTTAAATTCAGAGACCTTGGTCTGTCTGAAATGATGCTGAACTCTTTACGCAAAAAAGGCTTCGAAGAACCAACGCCAATTCAAGCAAAAACCATTCCTTTCCTTCTTGCCAATAAAAAAGATTTGATCGGCAAAGCTCAAACCGGAACCGGTAAAACCGCAGCTTTCGGGATTCCGATCATTGAAAATATCGTTCCTGATTCAAAAAAAGTTCAAGCAATTATCTTGGCCCCAACTCGCGAATTAGCGATTCAAGTTGCTGAAGAATTGAGCTCATTTGCTGAAGAACAAAAAACCAGAATCGTTGCCGTTTACGGCGGCCAACCAATTGAACGCCAAATTTCTCGCTTGCAACGCGGTGTTGATATTGTTGTTGGAACTCCAGGAAGAATTTTGGATCACTTAGAACGCAAAACTTTGGACATCTCAAAAGTGTCTTACATCGTTTTGGATGAAGCTGATGAAATGCTTAACATGGGTTTCATTGATGATATCGAAACCATCTTGAAAGCCGCTCCAAAAGAACGCAGAACCGTGTTATTTTCTGCAACAATGCCTGCTCACATCGAGCGCTTGGCGAAAAAATACATGAATGAATATGAAGTGATTGCAGCTGCCACCGACAATCTTTCTAAAGCCAACATTCAGCAAATTTATTTTGAAGTTCCCCAATCAGATAAATTCGAAGCACTTTTTAGAATTATTGATGTTGAAGAAAGTTTCTACGGCTTGGTTTTCTGCCGCACTAAACTTGATGCTGATGAAATTTCTCACAAACTTTCAAATCGCGGCTGCAGGGCTGAAGCGATTCACGGTGATCTTTCACAAGGACAGCGTGAAAAAGTTTTACAAAAATTCCGTGCTAAAAAATTAACTGTGCTAGTTGCAACTGACGTTGCGGCAAGAGGTATCGATATCGACAATTTGACTCACGTAATCAACTACGCGCTACCTCAAGATCCTGAAAGCTATGTTCACAGAATTGGCCGTACTGGACGCGCTGGTAAAAAAGGTATCGCGATTACTTTAATCACTCCTTCCGAATATCGTAAGTTGGTTTCGATTCAGAAAATGTCGAACATGACAATCACTAAGCAAAAAGTTCCAAATGTTGCAGACGTGGTTGAAAGCAAGAAGCAACGCATCAAAGCCTCAATTCTTGAAATTATTGCTGGCGGAAAATTTGCTGATCTTGGCGTGATTGCTGACGAAATTTTGCAAGAAACTTCTGATCCAAAAATCGCTATTTCCGCCTTGCTGAAATTAGCCTTCAAAGAAGAGCTTAACGAAAAGAGCTACAGCGAAATCAACGAATATGCTAAAAACAAAGATTACTATTCTGACGATCGCGGCATGAGCGGCCACAGACCAATTGGCGACCAACGCAGAGGTTATGTTGATCGCAAAGGAACAGCGCGTCTCTTCATCGCGAAAGGTCGTAACGACAATATGGATACAAGAGGCTTGGTTGAATTCATCCAACGCGAAACTGGCGTTGATCAACGTCACATTGACGATGTAAAAATGTTCGAGGATTTCTCTTTCTTCGCTGTGCCTTTTGAAGATGCAGAAAAAGTTTTACATTCTTTCCAGAAACAATCTGGCGGAAAAAGATCTTTGGTTACTAGAGCTAAAGAAAAAAAATAACCCGCTTGCGCTTCGCTATAGCGCGGCAAGCCCGCTTAACAAAAAAAGCCGGTTCCTGAAATGAGGAACCGGCTTTTTTTGTTATTCTTGGCTTGCCATCTCAAAGCTTTAAAAAAGCGAAGGATGGTGAGCACGGTTGGAATCGAACCAACGACCACCTAATTAAAAGTCAGGTGCTCTACCGACTGAGCTACGTGCTCATTTGTTGATGAGAAACTTTAATAACTTTTCGCACCACAAATAATCTGTTTTCATCTTCTTTTGGAAAATCCCCCCTGAAACGAGGAGGGGCGCATTAAAAGCACCAATCTTAAAAATGCAACAAATTTGTAGAATTCTTGGAAAGCGCGATTTATCTAGCTCGGCAACAGATGGATGAAAAAAATTTAACAAAATTTCCTTTTAAAAAAATGCCCAGCAAAGTTCTAACAATAATCCCAGTACGCCTTGCTTCAACCCGCCTGCCGAACAAACCTTTGGCTGATATTTGCGGCAAAAGCATGATTCAAAGAGTTTATGAGCAAGCACTCGCCGCAGATTTGGGTGACGTTTTAATTGCCTGCGACGGCGAAGAAATTGCTTTGGAAGCGCAAAAAATCGGCGCCAAATTTATCATTACCGATCCCAATTTGCCCTCAGGAACTGATCGCATTTACGCCGCTTACAAAAGTTTCGGCAAAGATTTTGACGTGGTTGTGAATTTGCAAGGTGACTTACCAAATATTGATCCGCAAGTAATTCGCGCCGCAGCTGACACGGCTTTGGCGCATGATTGCGATATTGCAACCGTTGCTTCAAAAATCAAAAATGAAGCGGAAATTTCCAACCCAAATGTGGTAAAAATTGCGATTTCTTTCAAAGAAAAAAACCTCGGCAAAGCGCTTTATTTCTCACGCTGCGCCATTCCATATTCCAAAACAAATGCAGCAGATTTTTATCATCACATCGGAATTTACGCTTACAAAAAATCAGCTTTAGAAAAATTTGTAAAACTCGCGCCCTCAACATTAGAGCAGCGTGAAAGCCTTGAACAATTGCGCGCTTTGGAAAACGACATGACGATTTTTGTGAAGGTTGTCGATGCTCATCCGCTTTCGGTTGATACCAAAGAAGATCTCGAAATCGTCACAAATTTGATTGCGTCGCAATGCAAATAATCAAAAAACCTCCCAGAAAAATCATCGGCTGGAAAGAGTGGTTTGGTCTTGATTGCCTAAGCTTGCCAGCGATTAAAGGCAAGATCGATACTGGCGCCAAAACTTCATCTCTGCACGCTTTCAACATTGAAAGTTTTTACATCGAAAATGTCGAATATGTGAAGTTTGACATTCACCCTTTGCAAAAAAATAAACAGCTCTCGCGCACTTGTGTGGCCCGAGTTATCGATCGCAGAATGGTGTCTGATTCGAGCGGAAAAAAAGAAAAAAGATTCGTTATTAAATCCGATTTACGCATCGGCGAAACTAAAATCAGAATCGAGCTAACCCTTGCTAATCGCGACACCATGGCCTTTCGCATGTTGCTTGGTCGCGAGGCAATTAAACTAGCAAAAGTGTTAGTTGATCCATCTAAATCTTTTCGCCAAGGCAAGCATAAAAAAGCCGAAATTCTCAAACTTTATCAATCAACCAAACCCTGTTTAGATTTACGCAAAATATGAAAATAATCTTACTCGCATCAAATCCAAATCTCTATTCTAACCAACGCCTGCTTGAAGCGGCAAAAAATCGCGGCCACGAGGCTGAATTTGTAAACGTTGGCGAATGTTACATAAAAGTGGCACCAAATGCCTGCGAAATTTTCCACGATGAAAATAAAAAATTGGAAAATGTTGATTACGTCATTCCACGTCTCAAACCCTCAATGACATTTTACGGCTCAGCAATTACGCGCCAATTTGAAGTGATGGGAATCAGCTGTTTCAACGGCTCGGACGCCATCACAAAATCACGCGACAAATTGCACACTTTGCAAATCCTCTCGCAACACGGTCTTAACGTGCCAATCACTAGTTTTGCCAATTCTTCTTACGACACTAAAGATTTGATTAACCTAGTTGGCAGCGCGCCACTTGTGGTTAAATTACTTGAAGGCACCAAAGGTGTTGGCGTGGTTTTAGCTGAAACTAACAAAGCCGCCGAAAGCGTAATCAACGCCTTTCGCAGCTTGAAAGCCGACATTCTTGTTCAGCATTACATAAAAGAATCAAAGGGCCAAGACATCAGATGTTTTGTCATTGGCAATCAAGTTGTTGCCTCAATTGAACGCATTGCCCAAGAAGGCGAATTCCGCGCTAACATTCATTTGGGAGCTACAGCGCGCGCAATTGATGTCACCGACGAAGAGCGCGATTTGGCAATTAAAGCAACAAAAATTATCGGCCTAGAAGTTGCTGGTGTCGACATGGTGCGCTCAAATTCTGGCCCAAAAATTCTCGAGGTAAATTCTTCTCCGGGACTTGAAGGAATTGAAGGCGCCACCGGAATTGACGTAGCAGCAAAAATGATTGAGTTTTTGGAAAGAAAGAAATTGATACATTGGCCGTTTTAAACCTTTAAAAAATCCCACAAAACAAATTACCAATGACTAAAAATTTTAAATTTATCGATTTATTTGCTGGCATCGGAGGATTTCACCTCGCTCTCAGCGATAGTGGTGGAGAGTGCGTTTTTGCGTGCGAAATTGACAAGGCTGCAAGAGCAACTTACTTGGTTAACAACAAAATATCAGACGAACTTTTTGCAGAAGATATTACAAAAGTAGAAAGCGATGCGGTACCCGATCATGATATTTTATGCGCGGGATTTCCGTGCCAACCCTTTTCTCAAGCCGGCTTTAAGAAAGGCTTTGAAGATATCAGAGGAACTTTGTTTTTTGACATTGCCCGAATCATCGATGTAAAAAGACCTAAAGCAATTTTTCTTGAAAATGTTCAACACCTACTAAAGCACGACGATGGGAAAACTTTTAACAAAATTCGCGATATTCTTTCAGGCCAATTGGGCTATAGCTTTTACCACAAAGTGGTTAGAGCATCCGACTTTGGACTTCCTCAGCACAGAGCCAGATTATTTATGGTTGGATTTAGAGATGACAAAAAGAAATCTTTTGAATTTCCAAAGCCATTACCTTTGAAAATGACAATGTCAGAAATTTTTAAAGGCTCATGCAACAAGAAGATAGGATATACTCTAAGAGTTGGCGGAAGAGGGTCAAAAATAAACGACCGTCGGAACTGGGATTCTTACTTGGTAGACAACAAAATTAGAAAAATAACTCCAGCAGAAGGTGTTTTGATGCAGGGCTTTCCCTCAAATTTTATATTTCCAGTTTCAGAAACTCAGGCAATGAAACAACTCGGAAATTCAGTAGCTGTTCCAGCCATAAGAGCCACGGCAGAACAAATTTTTAAATACTTGAAACACAATGAAGGCAAATAAAGGTGAGTGGTCTGAGTTTTATACTTTTCTAAAAATCTTAGATGAAAAAAGGCTTTTCGCTGCCGATGAGAATCTCGAAATCATTCCTAATAAATTTTTTGTTTTTAAAAAAATCTTTAGGTCCGAGCAAAACCAAGATCCAAAAATCTTTGATATTGGTAGCTCCGAAATATCGATTCTAAGCTCAGACGGGAAGCTATTGAAAAAAATCAATGATCCTTATTTACCCAACAAAATCACTCGAATTTTCGAGAAAATAAAATCTTCTAAAAAAACAACTTTTGAAATTTCAGAAGCAGAAGACCTGATGAAAGACTTGCTGTGCAGCAAAATAAAAGCCGCAAGCAGCAAAAAAGCAGATATTGAGGCTGAAATTGATGACAGGATTTCAGACACTAATTCAATCCTAGGATTTTCCGTAAAATCTATTATTGGAGGGGCTTCAACTCTTCTAAATGCAGGAAAAACAACAAATTTTTTATTCAGAATCATTGGTCTAAATGAGAAATATTTGGACGATATTAATGCGATTTCAACAAGGTCAAAAGTACAAGATCGGATCAAGGCGATTAGCGAAAAAGGCGGTTCGCTGATATTTAAAAATCCCGCAAAACAAGAGTTTGAGTCTAATCTAAAAAAAATAGATACGGCCTTCCCAGAATTTATTGCCCAGATGTTAGTTGATTTCTTCTCTGGCAAGGCAAACAAAGTCTCGGACATTACCAATCTTTTAAGCAAAAATGAATCGTTAAAAAAACGATACCGCCTGTCGCTCGATGATTACGAATTTAAAATCAAAAACTTCCTTCAATCTACTGCTTTAGGGATGGTTCCAAGCAAGATATGGGACGGATTCACAAAAGCTCATGGAGGATATATTGTTGTTAAAAATAATGGTGAAGTCGTTTGTTACCACCTTTATAACCGAGATGAGTTTCTTTCTTACTTATATGAAAATACAAAATTTGAAAGTGCTAGTACTTCGAGACACTGTTACGGAAAGCTTTACAAAGAAAATGGCGAAATATTAATGAGCCTCAACCTCCAGATCAGATTTATAAAATAACTAAAAACCCCAATGACCGAGCCAATAATCAAGCCCACCTCTGATCAAAAAAATTTAAGCCTTAATGATTTTGTTATTGAGATTTTACAAACCAGATTGCACCAAGAGCAAAAATGAAAAAACTAGATCCCAAAAAAATTTTTAACGGTCAGTGCGAGTTTCTTTTTGGCGCTCACACTTACTTGCAAGTTGCCCCAAGCTCACAACCAGAAATTGCTTTTATCGGCGCTTCAAACGTGGGTAAATCTAGTTTGATTAATGCGCTAATGGGCAAAAAAGTCGCCATCGTTTCAACCACACCAGGACGCACCCGCCAGCTAAATTTTTTCAAAGTTGCTGACGGTTTTACCCAAAGTTTTTCCGAAGGATTTGTGCTAGTTGACATGCCCGGCTACGGCTTTGCTAAGGCGAGCGCCAAACACTCAGAACATTGGCAAAAAACTGCTTTGGAATATTTGATGAAACGCCCAAATTTGAAGCGTCTTTATTTATTGATTGATCCAATTAAAGGCTTGAAAGAAGCCGATCGCGACATGATTAACATGCTCAACGCTGTGGCAGTTTCTTTTCAAATTATCTTGACCAAATCTGATAAATTAAATCGCGAAGAGCTGGCAAAAGCCGAAGCAAAAATCGCCAAAGAAGTTTTAACTTGGCCAGCAGCCCATCCTAAAATTATTGCCACCAGCAGCTCGAAAGGCTACGGCGTTAATGATGTTCAAGATTCAATTGTTGAAGTGTTGCAGCATTTGTAATGAAAATTTTTCTAACAATTTTTTTAACCAGCGCCGTCATTCTGCTACTAGTATTTTTACTAAACATCGCTACATATAACGGCACTAAAACTCCCGCCAATCGACCAACTTCAAATGACAAAAAATCTTAAAAAACCTGCCGCGCCAAAGACTAAATCTTTGCCGCAAATTTCTGCCATGGGCTTTACTCCCAAGCAAATTGTTGACGAATTAAACCGCTTTATCGTTGGCCAAAAAGAAGCCAAAAAAGCCGTGGCTATTGCGCTGCGCAATCGCTATCGCCGCAAGCTAGTTGAGTCGCCTTTGCGTGAAGAAATTGTGCCAAAAAATATTTTAATGGTAGGGCCAACCGGCGTTGGAAAAACTGAGGTGGCGCGCCGCCTTGCCAAACTTGCCAACGCACCTTTTATTAAAGTTGAAGCCACTAAATTTACCGAAGTTGGCTACGTTGGTCGCGATGTTGATTCAATCATTCGCGATTTGATGGATGTCGCAGTTAAAACCATCAAAAATGAAATCAAAAAAGAAGTCGAAAAAAAGGCCGAAGCTCACGCCAAAGAAAAAATCTTAATGGCTTTGGTTGGTGACATTGCGGTTGCTGGCACCAAAGAAAAATTCTCCAAAATGCTTGAAAAAGGCGAAATCAACGAGCGCGAAGTTGAAATTGAATTGCTCGATAATGGCTCTTCATCAATTGGCACCAGCTTTGACATTCCAGGTGGTCAAGTCGGCATGATTAATCTTTCTGAAATGATCGGCAAAGCGATGGGCGGAGAAAAAACCAGAAAAGTGAAAATGAGCGTTGAAGACGCCTTAAAATCATTGATCGAAGAAGAGTCTGAAAAAATGATCGACGAAGATCAGCTGATTAAAAAAGCCACCAAATCTGTCGAAAATGACGGCATCGTTTTTATTGACGAAATTGACAAAATCTGCGCTCGCGCTGGCGCTAAAGGTTCAGGATCAGACGTGTCGCGCGAAGGCGTGCAACGCGACTTGCTGCCTTTGGTTGAAGGCACGGCCGTTGCCACCAAATATGGCACGATCAAAACCGATCATATTTTATTCATCGCATCAGGCGCCTTTCACGCAACAAAACCCGCTGATTTACTTCCAGAATTACAAGGCCGCTTCCCAATTCGCGTGCAGCTAAAACCACTCACCGAAGAAGATTTGGTGCGCATTTTATGCGAGCCAGAAGCCAGCTTAATCAAACAATATGTAGCGCTAATTGGCGTGGAAAATGTGAAGTTAGATTTCACTGACAACGGCATTAAAGAAATCGCCAAAGTCGCTTTTAAGGTGAACGGCGAAGTTGAAAATATCGGCGCCAGACGCCTTCACACCTTGCTTGAGAAAATTCTTGAAGATGTCAGTTTTGAAGCCACCGAAATGAAAAACGGTGCCGCCGTAAAAATCGACCAAAAATATGTCGCCGCACATTTAGGCGATTTGTCTTCTGGAAAAACCGATCTTTCAAAATTTATTTTGTAACTTTGCAACACACTCATTGTCATGCTGAGCCTGTCGAAGCATGATTCTGGCCTCGGCGCCCCGAATCATGCTTCGACAGGCTCAGCATGGCATTTCTCTCTCTTAAATTAACTAACTTCAAAACCATGATCCCTCGCTACTCTCGCCCTGAAATGGTCAAAATTTGGTCACAGGAAAATAAATATAACATCTGGTTCGACATTGAAATTTACGCGCTCGAAGCCCTAGAAAAACTTGGCGTTGCAGATGCCGGCTCTTCAACTCGTATTCGTCAAAATTTCGAAAAAGCTGGTGGCAAATTTGATGCGGCGCGTGTTGATGAAATTGAGTCGGTAACCAAGCATGACGTGATCGCATTTCTTACTCACCTTGCAGAATTAGTCGGCGAAAATTCGCGCTTTATTCATTTGGGCATGACCAGTTCTGACGTTCTCGACACTTGCCTTTCAGCACAACTTTCACAAGCCAGCGACATTTTAATTGATGATTTAGAACGCCTGCTTTCAGCAATAAAAAAACGCGCTTTCGAACATAAAAATACTGTTTGCGTTGGTCGCTCGCACGGCATTCACGCTGAACCTACAACATTTGGCCTCAAGCTTGCGCGCTTTTACGCTGAGTTTGAAAGAAACTTGGCGCGTCTCAAAACCGCTAAAAAAGAAATCGCGGTTTGCGCAATTTCTGGCGCGGTTGGAACTTTCGCCAATGTTGATCCATTCGTGCAAAAATATGTCGCAGAAAAAATGGGTTTAGCTGAAGAATCAGTTTCAAGCCAAATCATTCCGCGCGATCGCCACGCCGCCTTCTTTGCCACACTTGGCGTGATCGCTTCATCAATTGAAAATCTAGCAATTGAAATCAGACATTTGCAACGCACTGAAGTTTTAGAAGCCGAAGAATTTTTCGCAAAAGGCCAAAAAGGCAGCTCAGCAATGCCGCATAAAAGAAATCCGGTTTTAAGTGAAAACCTCACCGGACTTGCGCGCATGGTGCGCAGCGCCGTGGTGCCGGCAATGGAAAATGTTGCCAGCTGGCACGAGCGCGATATTTCACACTCATCGGTTGAAAGAATGATCGCGCCAGATTCAACAATCACACTCGATTTCGCGCTGAATCGTTTGGTTGGATTGATCGAAAATTTGGTGATTCACCAAGACAACATGCAGAAAAATTTGGATAAATTAGGCGGCTTAGTTTTCTCACAACGCGTGCTTTTAACTTTGATTGAAGAAGCCAAAATTTCTCGCGAAGACGCTTACAAAATTGTGCAAAGCAACGCAATGAAGATCTGGGCTGGCGAGTCAAATAGCTTCCTAGCATTACTCAAATTAGATCCAGAAGTTTCCTCAAAATTAAGCGACAAAAAATTGACAGAAATTTTCGACATTTCTTACCACACCAAAAATATCGATCACATCTTTAAGCAGGTTTTTGGTGCTTAATTCTCGCAGCTTCGACGTCGTAATTATCGGTGCCGGAGCAGCAGGATTAATGTGCGCTGCAACCGCTGGAAATCGTGGTCGCAGCGTTTTGTTGGTGGATCACGCCAAAGCAGTTGGAGAAAAAATCCGCATTTCTGGCGGCGGTAGATGCAACTTTACTAATATTTACACCAGCCCAAAAAACTTCATTTCAAACAATCCTCATTTCTGCGTTTCGGCCTTGCAGCGCTTCACGCAACACGACTTCATTAATCTAGTAAAAAAACACCAAATCGCTTTTCACGAAAAAACTTTGGGACAACTTTTTTGCGATATTTCGTCAAAACAAATTATTGAAATGCTGCTAACAGAATGCGCTGCCGGATCAGTTGAAATTAGGCTTGAGAGCAAAGTAAGTGAAATAAAAAAATCAGAAAATTTCTTCACGCTGCAAGTCGAAAATGACTTGGTAAAATGCCAATCTTTAGTAATTGCAACCGGCGCTCCCTCAATTCCAAAAATGGGCGCAACTGGCTTTGGCTATGACGTGGCGCGACAATTTGGCTTGAAAGTTGTGCAGCCAATTCCAGCTTTGGTGCCACTAACTTTGGATGAAAATATTTTATCTGAGACCAAAAATCTTTCGGGCGTTGCAGTTGAAGCGGTTGTTACTTGCGGCAAAATAAATTTTCGCGAGGCGCTGCTTTTCACCCATCGAGGACTCAGTGGTCCAGCGATTCTACAAATTTCGTCTTACTGGAAACATGGTGAAAAAATCACAATCAACCTTGCGCCAGACATCGATGTTTTTGCTAAAATTTGCGAAGAAAAAAAAGCAAAACCAAAGCAAGAATTGCAAAATTTCTTGAGCAGTTTTTTACCAAAAAGTTTGGCCAATTATTTGGCACAAAAAAATAATCACGCCGGAAATTTAGCTGATCTCTCCAATCAAAAACTCAGAGAAATCGCCGATTGCGTAAACGCGTGGGAGCTTATTCCAAATGGCACCGAAGGCTTTGCCAAAGCCGAAGTAACTTTAGGGGGAATTAATGTTGATCAAATTTCTTCCAAAACTTTTGAAGCAAAATCTGTGCCCAATTTATTTTTTATCGGCGAAGTTTTAGATGTGACGGGCTGGCTTGGCGGCTTTAATTTTCAATGGGCTTGGGCCAGCGGCAAAGCAGCTGGGGATTATGTTTAAAAGGATTGCTCAATTGTCTTTGGCAGTCAAAATTGAATTTCGTTACTAACTAAAAAAGAGAAAAAAATGACCGAAAATAACAGCGTAATCAAAGAATTTAAACCGGTGAAAAAACTTTCACCTTTCGTTTCAGACCCTTTCAATACAAGAGGTGGCAAAGGTGGTAAAAAAGGTGTAGCAATTTCTACAGCCCCAGCTGGTGTAAAAAAATCTAGCGCTAAATCTAGCATCAAAAAAGGCGGCAGCGGCGACAGATAATTTCCAAAAAACTTTAGTTTCTGTAATTTTCAGCCTCCATCTTACTCTGGAAAACTTTAACATCATGACGCTTTTCTAAGTATTTAGAAAAGGAGTTTAAATATTCTTTTTGAGTTGACGAAAGATCGTCTTTGACAAGCTTATAAAGCTCAACACCGCATCTAGCAAATTGGCTAAAAGAAGAAATTGAAAAACGCAGGCTTTAATACCGTTTCGATAAATTTATGTTGAGAAATATTAAATTCTCCTCGAGCCCTAGCCTTTAAAAGATCAATTATTTTCTGTGACCCAATCCTCAAAGTCTCTGGACTACTATCTGCAATCAAATTCCCGACTTCACTCGCAACATTTTGGACTTGACCCTTGTTCCTTTTCCAAGAGACATTTGCTCGTCTTATAATATCCCCAACTTTTATCATTTATTTTTTCCTCTTTTTTGATCCATCGTTAATTTACCAACCGTGTAGGCGTAAAGCGCCGTTGGAACAAATTGCAGAGTGATGTCATCAATTTTTTTAATGCCGCTTTGGTCAATTGTGGTGACGGTGGCGGATTTCATTTTGTTATCTTTCAAGAACTTGAGCAGTGATTTTAATTTTTTCGGTTGGTCAAAAAATTGATTGCTCCATTTTATTTCTAAGGCCCAGTCAACGCTTAAATCTTTTTTGGACAAGCAAACCAAATCAACTTCACCACCTTGCCATCTGGCGTAGTAAGGGACAAAGGATTCGTCATGAATCCATTGCGCAAAAACCGCTGTTTCAACCATGCTACCAAGTACCGCATCATTTGGAGAAATTGGCGAAAATAGGGCACTGCGCAGCGATGGATTAGTTAAGTAAGTTTTGAATTGCGTGACACGTTGAAATTTCTTTGGCGTGTTGGAAATTTTATTTATCCGCTTAATTAAAAACGCCGCCTCCAGATATTCGATGTAGCGCTTGATGGTCGCTTTATTCACTCCTGAGTTTTTGCTGAGCTCGTCCAGACTGATTTCATTGCCGCTATTGTAAGCAATTCTGGTAAATAAGGAGTTGAGCTCTTGAACATCGCTAATGCCATAGAGAGCTGGCAAATCACGTAGCAGCACTTTGTCGATGATGTCGCTACGAATGTAGCGACTCGGGTTATTTTGAATTTCCTGCGATAAAATTACTTCAGGATATCCGCCAAAATTAATGTAATCGAGGAAGTGACGATTAATTTCGTTCAGATTGTTCGAGGTAAAAAAATCATCCGTTTTGGAAATTTCTTTTTCGATAATCAGGCGATCCAATTTCTTCAAATGTAGAAATTCATTAAAGGTGAGAGATGGTAACATGAAATTGGTAAAGCGACCCGCTCCACTTTCATTGCTTTTAATTTTAAGGGCTGCCGCCGCAGATCCAGAGACAATAAAACGCGTATTGGGATAGCTATCCACCAAGGATTTCAGGTGCACTTCCCAATCTTTGAGATACTGAATTTCATCAAAAAAAACATACCATCCTTTTGCATCTTTTTGCCCAGAGGCTTTACGGCAGTAAGAAAAAAGCTGCTCAAGTCCGATGTTATTATAGGTTGGGGTTTCAATTGAAATGAAAGCGACTTTTAACGGATCTATATTTTTTGTAAGCAACTCTTGGATTGCATGATACATCATCACAGTTTTTCCAACACGACGCGGACCCATCAAGACTGTGGCGCGACGAACTTTTATTTCCGCGATCAAAGAGAAAAATAAATCGAAGTAAAGACGTCGATCCATATTGCTATAGTGCTCATCGATTTTACCAGAAATCCACCAAGGATTCTCAAAACGTAGGCGGTCAAGAATTTGATCTTCTGGATAAGGAAGTAATGCCATAAGATTATAGCTATTTATTAAAATAATCTTAAATAAGAAGATAATATTATTCTTATTTAAGAGTTAATTTGTCAATAAGACATTTTTATGAATAATTTTTCTTATTTTGAATTTTTTCGGGTCAAAAACAAAAAAGCCAATTTTCCGCACCGGTGCGGAAAATTGGCTTTTGATCAATAAGATCGAGGGTCGCGCTAAAATTACTGACTAAAAACTAGTACCATTTTTTTACGATTTCTTCGATTCTTTTTTGTGCCACAGCAAGTCTTTCATCTTTAGTTACTGGATCACGAAGTGAGGTGCCAAGAAATTCTACCTCATCAAAACCCATGTAAGTGAAGCTAGCTTTAGCAGTTAAAATCAAGCCATTCCAGTTTGGAAAATCAAAACCGAATTTATCTTCAGGGTAAACACCACCTGACGTGAAGATGGTTAAAATTTTCTTCCCTGCCATCATTTTTTTGCCTGGATCAAAAGTTTCACCTTTAAAGGCAACCGCATCCAACCAAGCTTTAACAATTGCTGGCATGCCGAAATTATGCATTGGATAGGCCATCACCACAACGTCTGCGGCTTTTAATTGGCCGATTAAATAATCATTTTGCGCCAACAAATCTAATTCTGCTGCGTCAAGCGCTTTGCCGCCGTAGTTGCGTTTGTAGTAAGCTTGCATTGACGCTTCGTCAAAAATTGGCATTGGCTCTTCCAGCAAATTTACCTCTTCAATATTCTCTAAAGGTTGATCTTTAATGGCATTTAAAAACAAATCAAAAACCTTGACGGTGTTAGATTCGGCGCCGCTTGGCATGTAGTGCAAGAGTAGAGTTTTCATTTTGAATTGGATTAAATTAACGTGGGGCAATCTGATTAAACCTAAATTTAAAATCTATGCTTACCATTCGAAAATCAAGTGCCCGCGGTTTTGCTAATCACGGCTGGCTCAAATCACATCACAGCTTTTCTTTCGCCGATTATTTCGATCGCAATCACATGAGTTTCGGCAATTTACGCGTGATTAATGAAGATAAAATCGCAGCCGCCCAAGGCTTTGGCAAGCATCCGCACTCCGACATGGAAATTATCACTTACGTAATTTCTGGCGCGCTCGCCCACCAAGATTCAATGGGAAATGCCGCGGTAATTTCTGCCGGCGAAGTGCAAATAATGAGCGCTGGCACTGGAGTTTTTCACTCAGAATTTAACCATTCAAAAACTGACGAAACCCATCTTTTGCAAATTTGGATTTTGCCCAAAGAAAAACAAATCACACCGCGCTACGGTCAAAAATCTTTTTTAAATGCAAGTGATTTAACCCTTGTGGTTTCTGGTTCAGGGCGTGATGGTTCGATTCAAATCAATCAAGATGCCGAGATTTTTTTAGGAAAATTTCTTGATGAAAAAGCATTTGATTTTGAAATAAATTCTAAGAAAAAAATCTGGCTGCAAATAATTTCGGGAACAGTTTTAGCAAATGGCTCAACTCTTGAAAAAGGCGATGCCGCAGCAATTACTGACGAAAATTTATTGAGATTAAAAGTAGAAAAAAATTCTGAATTACTGCTATTTGTTTTATAAAACTTAACTAAACAACACCCCATGTATCAAAAAGAAATTAAGAAACTTTTATCCAATGAAGACGCTTATTTGGTAAGACTGCGCACAATTATCGAGGAAAGCGTTGAACAGGAAAAAAATCTCATCGAGAGCATTTTAAATCCAGAAAAAGAAAGTTTAACCAAAGGCCAAAAACTTTCCGATAAAGTTGCAAGTTTTGGTGGTAGTTGGAAATTTATTATTTCGTTTTTTGCGATTCTATTCACTTGGATATTGGTCAATATCGCCATGACAACTCATGCATTTGATCCATACCCGTTTATCTTGCTAAACTTGCTTCTGTCTTGCGTTGCAGCATTGCAAGCGCCTGTCGTGATGATGAGTCAAAATCGTATTGAGGAAAAAGACCGCAAACGCAATGAAAGCGATTACTTAACAAATCTCAAAGCAGAAATCGAAATCAGAAGCCTACATCAAAAAGTTGATTTGCTCTTGGGAGAGCAAATTAAAACTCTATTTGAAACTCAAGCTAGACAGATGGTTTTGCTTAATAAAATCGAAACAAAATTGGAGAAAATTTTAAAAGAAAGCTCTACTTCTTCACGCCAATAAAATCGAGAGAAATAGAATTTACACAATAGCGCGCGTTCTTTTTGGTAAAGCCTTCCCCGCTAAAAATATGACCTAAATGCCCGTCGCATTTTTGGCACAAAATTTCTACACGACGACCATCCGCGTCAGTTGTTTTTTTAACTGACCCTAAAATTTCATCATCAAAACTTGGCCAGCCACAACCCGAATCAAATTTATCTTCACTTAAAAAAAGTTCCGCACCGCATTGCTTGCAGAGATATTTTCCCTGTTGTTTATTGTCGCAAAATTCCCCGCTAAATGGCGCTTCGGTGTCTTTGTGCAAAATAACTCGAGCTTCTTCGGAAGTTAGTTTCTTCATATTCTTCTCACAAAAATGTTAAAAAAATCACCGCAGGAAATTCTAAAAAACACTTTCGGCTATGATAATTTCCGTGGCAACCAAGAAGAAATCATTAATCACGTAATTGCCGGCCAAAGCTGCTTTGTCATGATGCCAACGGGTGGCGGCAAATCGCTCTGTTATCAAATTCCGGCGCTGTGTTTAGAAGGCGTGGCAATTGTTATCTCTCCTCTCATCGCTTTAATGCAAGATCAAGTCGGCGCCCTAAATCAGGCGGGAGTCAGTGCCGCTGCAATTAATTCAGGCATGACTTCATCTGACGTTTGGGAAGTAAAAAATTTACTACGCGAAGGCAAATTAGATCTGCTTTACGTCGCGCCCGAACGCTTGCTGATGGAAGAGTTTTTCGAGTTTTTAACCACGCTAAAAATTTCACTTTTTGCAATTGATGAGGCGCATTGCGTTTCGCAATGGGGTCACGATTTTCGTCCGGTTTACACTGAGCTCACCGTACTTGCCAAACGCTTTCCAAAAGTGCCTCGAATCGCACTCACCGCAACGGCCGACGTTCCAACCCGCAAAGATATTTTACAAAAACTAGGCCTCGAAAATGACCGAGTTTTCACCGCCAGTTTCGATCGCCCCAACATCAGCTACAGCATTGCGCTACGCCAAAATAGCAAAAAACAGCTGCTCGAATTCATCAAAGAAAATCACCAAAATGACAGCGGAATTGTTTATTGCCTGTCACGCAAAAATGTTGAAGAAGCCGCAGCTTGGCTAAAAGAAGAGGGATTTAACGCGCTAGCCTATCACGCAGGGATGGATGCAAATAAAAGACAAAAACACTTACAAAAATTTCTGCTCGAAGATGGCGTGATTATGGTTGCAACAATTGCTTTTGGCATGGGCATCGACAAGCCCGATGTGCGTTTTGTGGCGCATTTAAACGTGCCAAAAAATATCGAAGCCTATTACCAAGAAACAGGACGTGCCGGACGTGACGGCCTTCCGGCCAATGCTTGGATGTCTTACGGACTTTCTGACATTGCGGCGCAACGCAATTTTATTGAAGAATCCAACGCACCCGAAAATCAAAAAAGAATCGAACGCCAAAAATTAAATTCGCTGCTCGGACTTTGCGAAGCATCTGGTTGTCGCCGCCAAATTTTGCTCGAATATTTCGGCGATTCTTGTGCGCCTTGCGGCAATTGCGATACTTGCTTAACCAAGCCCGAAACCTTTGAAGCCAAAATTGCGGCGCAAAAAGCAATTTCTTGCGTGCTGCGCACCGAACAAAGATTTGGTGTGGGTTATTTAATTGATGTTTTATCGGGAACTGATGATTCGCGTATTCAAAATTTTCGCCACGATCAGCTCAGCGTTTTTGGCATTGGCAAAGAATTTTCTAAGGCGGAATGGCAGAGTATTTTTCGTCAATTAGTAGCGATGAATTTGCTAAAAGTTGATATCGCCGGACACGGCGGATTACAGATTACAGAAACGGGCCGCAAATTTTTGCAGGAAAAAAATTCGATTTTGATGCGTAAGCATGTTGGCAAAGTTAAGGTTACGAAAGTAGTAAAAACCAAGCTATCTCTCGGCTTAGAAAGTGAAGACGAACATGAACTATTTGCGCGCCTAAAAACCAAAAGATTCGAAATCGCCAAAGCCCAAAATGTGCCGCCTTACGTGGTGTTTCACGATAAGACACTGTTTGAGATGATTAAGTTGCGTCCGAAAAATTTAGCGGATTTGGGTGGAATTACCGGGGTTGGGCAAGCCAAAATTAAGAAATATGGGAAGGTGTTTTTGGAAGTGCTGGCCGAATAAATCCTCGATGTCATGCTGTGCTTGTCGAAGCATGACAAGATAAAAAAAGCCCCGCTAGTTTCACAACTAACGGGGCTTTTTTACATTCAATTATCCAAAGAAAACCTTAGTAATTCCTAGGCTTGCGCTCTCCACCAAAACTATTGCTATTGCCGCCGAAAGAAGATTCTCTACGTCCGCCGCGATCGTCTCTGCGATCATTGCCGCGGTCGTTATTTCTGTATCCGCCGCCGCCATTACCACCGCCAAAACCACCGCCCCTGCGGTCATCTCTGCGATTGTCTCTACGTCCGCCACCAAAGCCATCTCGATTTTCAGTTTTTCTTTTAGCTTTGGAAACCAAAGGTCGACCTTCGCCAGCCTCTTCTTGGAAAAAATCTAAAATGATTTCTGCCTCTTCCTCGGGAACTGCAAAAAATGAAAAAGCATCCAAAATTTTGATGCTGCTCATTACAGTTTCATCGATTTCTGTGCGGCTAACGATGAAGTCCACCAATGCTTCGGTGTCCATTCCATCATTTCTACCTTTAGCGAAAAAAAGCTGGATCTTGCCATCATCTCTGCCATTACCGCTATCGCGATTTTCTCTGCGACTATCTCTGTGGTCGTCTCTGTTGTTACGGTTGTCAAAACCGCGGTTATTGTCGTCGTAGCTGTTCATTAGAAGTTTAATTAAATTTGGAAGTGGGGCTTAAGAAGGAAGCATGGAGTTGGTTGGGACGGCAGGATTCGAACCTACGGATGGCGGTATCAAAAACCGCTGCCTTACCGCTTGGCGACGTCCCAAGATTCTTTCAAATGGAGGATTACCACAAAAAAGGAGGGCGGTTTTCTAGGAGCTGCACAATTGAAGTCAAACTTTTTTAGCTAGTCTAATCCAACTAAATTACGCGCAAAACTCGCCGCATCAAATTCTTGCAGATCTTCCAGCTTTTCTCCAACGCCAATTGCGTAAATTGGTTTAGAAAATTTTTGCGCCAGCGCCACCACAATGCCGCCTTTGGCCGAGCCGTCTAATTTGGTAATTACAATTCCGGTGATTCCAACAATTTGGTTAAAAATTTCTAACTGTGATTTGGCATTTTGTCCAGTTGTGGCATCTAAAATTAACAGATTTTCATGCGGCGCGCTGGCATCAATTTTTTTCAAAACCGAACTAATTTTTTTCAACTCATCCATCAAATTTTGTTTATTTTGCAACCTGCCTGCGGTGTCGATTAACAGCGCATCAAAATTATTTTTTCTAGCAAATTCAAAAGCGCGGTAAGCAATTGCCGCCGGATCTTCACCTTCTTTTTGCGGCAAAATAATTTCACATCCAACTCTTTTTGCCCAAACCTCTAATTGCTGCGAAGCGGCGGCTCTGAAGGTGTCGCACGCTGCGATGAGAATTTTTTTATTTTGGTTTTTTAAGTTCTGCGCAACTTTTCCAATCGTTGTAGTTTTGCCAGCGCCATTAACTCCGTTGAAAATTATCACTTGCGGTTTTTGCGCTTCATCAAGTGACAAAGACTTTTGGCAGGGTTTTAAAATTTCTTCAATTTGCGCGGTAAGAAAATTTTTAATCTCAAATTCATCAATATTTTTTTCGAATTTCTTGGCTTTCAAATTAGCAATAATTGCCGCCGCAACCTCAGAGCCCATATCGCTGGTAATTAGCGTTTCTTCTAGCTCTTCCAAGGTTTGTGCATCTAGTTTTTTGTGAGTAAAAATCTGCGAAATTGCTGTCGAAATTTTGCTCGAACTATTTTTCAGCTGATCGCTAATTTTTGATTTGGAGAAAATTTTTAAAAATGACATTATTTCAAATAATTTTGAGGATTCACCGCGTCTCGACCCTTACGCAATCCGAAATAAAGCTGAGGAGACGTAACATTTCCGGTAGCCCCCACTGTGCCGATTTTTTGTCCCTTACTAACTTTTTCGCCACGCGTCACGCTAGATTTTGCTAAATGCGCATAAGCCGTAATCCAACCGCCCGCATGTTTTACAATTACCAAATTTCCGTAACCCTTCAATTCATTGCCCACATAGGCCACAACGCCATCTTCTGAGGCCTTAACTTCGGCGCCTTCTTTAGCCTTGATATTGATGCCGTCATTATAAAGCCCAGCGCTTTTAGGGCCAAATTTAGAAACCACCGTGCCGCCCACTGGCCAAGAAAATTTGTTAAATTTATCCAAAACTTTTTCGACGAAATTTGCTTTTGGCTCTTTTTCCGCCGTTTTTTCAGAAGATTTTTCGCTGGTTTTTAAATTGTAGCTGGCTTGCGAATCTTTATTTTCTGCAAAGATTTTTTCTAATTTAGAAATTTTAATATGATCTCCAGCCTTAACACTGTAAGGCTCTTTTAATTCATTAATTTCAATCAATTGATTAATTTTCATGTTGTAGAGGCGAGAAATTGCGTAAAGAGTTTCGCCCGAATTTACTTCATGATAATTTGTTTTCGGAATTGTTAGCTTGCTTCCAACCTTGAGAATGTAGGGTGGCATCAGATTATTTTGCTTAATCAAATCGCGCAAAAGCACTTGGGTTTTTTTTGAAATGCTGAAAATTGTGTCGCCCGCAACAACTTCAATTTGGTTATTTTTGATTGATTCTTTAGGTGCATCTTTTGCCGCGGACTCACGAATATCGAGGTATTTCGCCTTGCTTGCGCTATTATTTTTGTTGTAAATGTTTTGGCTGCGGTTGCTAATTTGCGCTGGTTTTTGGCTACAAGAAAAACCCGCAAAAATCAGAACCAAACTGAGAAAAACTTTTAGAAAAAATCTCATTTTTTAAGAAAGATGTTGTTGATTTGATTGGTCGCGATCAATCTATTTAGCAGTTTTCAAATTAGCAATTTAACAACCTCTTCATGCAAATTTTATCCGCAATTGATCCACAAACTCAATTGGTTTTGGTGGTGTTTTTTTCTTTAATTTTTGGCAGCTTTACTAGCCTTTTAAGTTATCGCCTAGCGCATAAAGAGCCATTTGTTTTTACGCGCTCAAAATGCACCAGCTGTGGCGTTGCGCTTACTCCCTTAAATTTAATTCCGATTTTTTCTTGGCTATTTCAAAGAGGAAAATGTGGCAAATGTCACGCCAAAATTTCAGCTCGTTATCCATTAATTGAGCTGAGTTTTTTGCTGAGTTTTTTGACAATTTATTTTGTTTTGGATCAGCAAATTAATCTCAAAACCATTCTCTATTTTTTGATCGCAAGCACGCTGATTTTGATGTGCGTTATTGATCTTGAGCAATATTTTATTCCCGATTCTTCGCAATATTTTTTAACGGTTCTAGCAGCAATTTTAGTGGTTTCGCAAGGCGGAACTCCGGCAATTCTTGCTCACGTAAAATCAGCTTTTCTTTACGCCGGATTTGGCGTAGCACTTTGGGCGTTTTTTTATTTCACCACAACGCTCGAAGCAATTGGCATTGATGATTTGAAGTTTTTTTTCGTCACCGGTTTTCTACTTGGCACTCAAAATTTCTTGGCCTTCATGATGCTAAGCGGCTTGCTTGGATTATTTTTTGGATCGCTGTGGCAAAAAATCATGAAAGATGAAACCTTCCCTTTCGCTCCAGCAATTTGCATGTCGAGCTTTCTCTGCTTGCTCTTTGACACTAAACTCGATCCGGTGGTTTTGATGGGAAATTGGATTTTTTAGAAAATTTTATTTTCGTTCCACTCCTATTACTCCCGCCCGCAACACTTCAGCCCGTTGTGGCTCGATTCTTTCCGGCGGTGAGAATAGATTTTTTTTCGGCACGTAAAGCGAGCCATTTTCTGCCATTTTTTGAGACAAATCTTCAAACCTTTCTCGCGGCACGCTTAAAATAACTTCACGAATGTTGCTAAATTCTGGATCGGCGCCAACAACATTATTTCCAAAATCTACTCTGCGCGATTGCACTGCAATTTCATTGTCAGTCATAAATCCTACCAATTTATTTGCGGTTGCTGCGCCCAAATAAGTCAAGATTTCACAATTTCCCTTCTGATCAATTTTAGAGCGATTTGCGCCGGATGATCTTGCTGACAGCAATTTTCTAAAAGCGCCTAATAATGCTTCGGTTCCTGATGCGGGGCCTTCTACTTCCGAGTTTGTGGGAAAAAATGGATGTCCTCGCACCTGCGGCAATGGTCTTGGATCTGTGGCTTCAAATCTTTTGGCCAAGAATTCTTCACTCGTCACGATTTCAAACAAATGCCCCTCTTTTTGCCTTAAAGCTTTTTTCTCAATAATTTGGTTGCGACCACCTTCATCTGGGTTTTGGTTTCTTGCGATTCGATTAAAATTAGTTTCTTTTGTGCCATTTTTTCTTGAATGAAAGCCCTGTCTTAACTCATCAGCTCGTGGCAAAAGCGCAGTGCTTACAAAGCTGGACATCACAACTTCTTGCGCCGGCAATCTAAATTGCGGATTGGTAATGTAGCCATTTTCATCTAGCATAATTGGCATTTCCGTTTTTCCGCCGTAAGGACTTAGATAAACATATCTACCTTGCAACAAATCGAGATGCTCTTGCCTTGCCATTCTTGCAAATTCATAAGCCTTCTCGCACGCAAAGGTTGCGCAAAGCGACAGGTTTGAAGCTTGCAGTGGTTCTGAATTATTAAAAAATTTCTCATTACTCAAAACCAAACCGCAATCTTCAAAAGATTTTTTCACCGTGGCATTAATAATAAATTGCGAGCACCAACCATTGGCAATGCTATTCTGCGCCGCTTCCAAACCATTGCGAACTAGTGGTGGAGAGCCATCAAATAAATGAACCACCGGATCTTTTTCACCAGCTTTTTTATGAATTGTTACAGCGGAAAAATGGCTGCCGCCAGTAGTTCCAAATATTTCAACAACGTAGCTTTTACTAAAATCTGCATCTCCAGCACTTTGCAAATCAGCAACCAACTGCTCTCTTAAGCCATCATGTACGCCACCTTGCTCTAAAAAAATATTAGTATGTTTTTGTGACAACCCGTCACGCGTTTCAAGATTAATATTTTTAATCACCTGCACCGGATGCGCCGCAACGTTTTTTTCTTTACTTGCCATGTAAGCTGAAATCAGCGCCACACCTTCAGAGCCGATGATAAATTCTTCGCCGGCTTTTTGTTCGCCAAATCCCATCAAGCCACAATCTTTTAAGAATTTTGAAATTTCTTGGTGACAAATATTGATAAATTCTGCCTTGTTTTCAGCACTTCTAAAAGCAGCAATTAAGTCTTGGTGAGAGTCAGTGAACTGATGCACTTTTCTGGCAACAAAATAAAGCTCTGGGGCAATGCGCGAAATTATTTCTGTGAGTTTTTCTTTGGCGAGTGGCGCAAATGATTGTAGATTTGGCATATCAACAAATTTTAGTTAAAACTTTTCTCCAGTTTATTTCGAATTCCCAATTTTTCTTTTTGGTCTTCGAAAATAAATTTTTCTAAAAAATAGCCGGTTAAACGCAAGCCGTCGCGCAGATCATTTTCACTCACCTCATCTTTTGCATCGGTTAAGAAATTCGGCAATTTCAGCAATTTATTTTTGTAGGGCAATCCAGCCTCCAAGCACACGGCTCTAGCAGATTTTGGCGAAACAAAAGCCAAATCAATTTCTGAATTGGTCACCACACAAGAAGATAAATCAATGCCGTAACCTAGAGTTTTTAGAATCTTTAATTCCAGCTTCACGTAATCAACGAGAAAGTTTTTTGACTCATCTTCATCAACAACTTTTTGTAAAAAAATCAGCAGTTTCTCAAAAAGTAATTGGTGATTTTCACGCTCCAAAAAACTGTAGTCGATGATTGAAAATAGTGAGTTGACGCAGCTTAATTTAAAGCGGTCAAACATGATTTTTGAGCAGTAAGATTTCACCAAATCAACGGTAGCAAATTGTCCTAAACTTTCTTCGATGCGGGCGCGAAATTCGAAAGAAATTAAATTGCCAATTTGAAAAATTGCCTTGTCTTTGCTTGATTTTACTGAATTAACAAAGCCGCGATAAACGCCATGCTCAGCTGAAAAAACTTTCACAATCAGCGAATTTTCTCCGTATTTTTTTTGACTGATGATGATGCCTTGGTCGCTAAATTTCATTTTTTAGAAAATTCAAAGCTGTCTGCGAATCACTAAACACTTGCTTTAACGGCAATTGATGGCGGAACCAAGTTAATTGTCTTTTGGCGTAATTTCGGGTTTTCTGGGTCGCGATTTCAATCATTTTTTCTTGGTTAATGCGCTGCTCTAAAAAATCACGAATTTCGTAAAATCCTAAAGTTTTAGTAATTTGGCAATCATCCTCAATGCCAGCGTCCACAAGGTTTTTAGCCTCTTGCCTCGCACCGCTTTTTAACATCGAAACAAAACGTGAATTACAATTGTCGTAAAGTTTTTTGCGATCGGGATTTAAATTGGCGTGAATAAAATTCGCCTCTTCAAAAAGTTTTTTTAGGGGGCGATCTTGCCACCAAGTAATCGACTTTCCGGTTTGTTTTAAAACCTCATAAGCCCTTGTCATGCGATGCTTGTCGGGGATTTGGTTTTCGCCTAATTCAATTAATTTTTTTTGGAATTCTTCGTGACCAATTTCTTCAAAAAGTTGGCGCGCGCCGCTTCTAATATCTTCGTCAATTTCAGGAATTTCTGAAATGCCTTCAACTAATTTTGAAATGTACATACCGCTGCCGCCAACAATTACCGGCAGTTTATTTTCACTCCAAAGCTGCTCTACAATTGGCTTTACAAGCTTTAGCCAAATTGCCACTGACGAAGTTTCGCGTGGCTTAAAATGTGAATATAAAAAATGTTTTACTTTTTTCTTCTCTTCCTCTGTTGCTTGCGAAGATAGAATTGGTAACCCCTCATAGATTTGCAGCGAGTCGGCGTTAATAATTGCGATGTCTTTTTCTTGCGCCAATTTCAAAGCCAGATCCGATTTTCCCGAAGCAGTTGGCCCTGAAATTATGACAATTTTTTTAGCCATTTGTGAGGTGCTTTTTTAACTGTTTTAAGTCATCCGGCAAATCAATTTCAAAAGTCATTTCTTCATTGCTGCGCGGGTGCATGAAGCTGATTTTGTAAGAGTGCAGGGCTTGCCTTGGAAAATTCTGAATAAAGTTTTTGGCCTCAGCAGAGAAATTTATCGAAGCAGTTTTTTTGCAAGAATTGTAAAGTTGATCGCCAATTAGCGAGTGTTTGATTGATTCAAGATGCACCCGAATTTGGTGCGTGCGACCAGTCTGCAACTTGCATTCCACCAGACTTGCATAACTATCTAAAAAAGTTTCAACCGTTTCATAATTGGTAATCGCAACACGCCCTAAAGTGCGCGAGATCGACATTTTCAAGCGATTCGCACGTGATCGCACAATATTTTTGTTAATCATGCCGCGCGAAGGTGTGATGCAGCCAAAAATGAAAGCGAGATAAGTTCTTTTAATATCGCGATCACGCAATTTTTGGCTGAGGATTTGGTGGGTAAAATCATTTTTGGCAACTAGCATCAAGCCAGATGTATCCTTGTCCAAACGATGCACAATACCGGGGCGAAATTCGCCGCTCACCGAAGATAAGCGATCTTGGTGGGTGAATAAAAGTCCGTTAACCAAAGTGTTATCTTGATTGCCTGTGCCTGGGTGAACCGTGAGTCCGGCTGGTTTGTTAATCACCAGTAAATCATCATCTTCAAAAATAATTTCGAAGGGAATTTCTTTAGCTGTTAAATGCGAAGGCTTTGGATCAATAGTTGAAACGAAGAATTTTTGGCCTAGTTTGGTTTTTTGCGAAGGAGCGTTACAGGGTTGATTTTTCTCATCCAAAACCAGATTCATTTCTAACAAATGCTGAATTTTGGTGCGATTAATTTCTGGCTTAACTGCCGAAAATTTGACGGTTAAAAATTTATCCAGACGAATTCCATCTTCATTTTCGACAACTTCAAATTCGAATTTTTCCATTTTTTTAAATAAGTAAATTTTAACGAGAAAACAGGTTTTAACCGCGTGATTTGTAATTCACACGAACTATAAAATTTAGCTAAAGAAAGCTAACAAAAGAGGGAAGCACTTGAAATTAAACTCTAACATTACAGAAGCTCTGCAATTCTATCTCGACAATGATTTGAGTGAGGTAATTTCAGAAAAAGCGCAGAATCATTTTTTAGAAAAAGACTCGCAAAAAAAAGCTGTTGAAGTGGCCAAGCCCGCAACGGTGAATAACTTTGTTAAACCGCAATATTCAACCAACGAGGCACTTTCAACTTTGGCTAAAAAATCTCAACTACCTGTCGCAATTGAGCCAGCTTTTGATCACAAAAAATTTCAATCGCTTAACGAAATTGTAGCACTCGCCCAAAAATCTGCCTCAGCTGCAAAAACATTGCCCGAACTTCGCAAAGCCGTGGAAAATTTTGACGGCTGCAATTTGAAAAAAATGGCAACCAACACAGTTTTTTGTGACGGCAATCCAACTTCAAAAGTAATGTTAATTGGCGAAGCGCCAGGAAACCACGAAGATTTGCAAGGTATTCCATTTTGCGGCGATTCTGGAAAAGTTTTAGACGACATGTTTCGCGCCATAAACATGACGCGCGCCGAAAATTTCTACATCACCAACGTAATCTTCTGGCGACCACCGGGAAATCGCCGCCCAACTGATGAAGAATTAGCAATTTGTCGACCTTTTGTTGAGCGTCACATTGAACTTTTAAATCCTGACGTTTTGGTTTTAGTTGGCGCTACTTCAATGACTGCGGTGCTTGGAATTAAAGATCCGGTAACGCAAATTCGTGGCAAATTTATGGATTTTGCGCCGAAATTTTTGTCGCGCAAAATCAAAACTTTCACAATTTTTCACCCGTCTTACTTGATGCGCCAACCCTCTAAAAAGAAGGTAGCGTGGCAAGATATGTTGGCGTTGGAACATTTTTTAAAATAACAAAAATGACTCAAAATTTAACCTCAAAACAACTTCTTCCTGTTGGATTTTACGATTTGCTTTTTGATGAGGCGCAAAAAAGTCACGAAAATATCAACCTCGCTCTCGCCTCGTTTTTCAAGGCCGGATATCGTTTAATCAAAACACCTTTGGTTGAATTTGAAGATAATTTTTCGCGCGACGAAGTGTGTAATTCTTTCCGCGCAACTGATGTAATTTCTGGCCGAAATCTGATTTTTAGAAATGACATCACGCTGCAAATCTCAAGGCTTCTTGCCACTCGCCTCAAGCAAGAAAATTTGCCACTAAAACTTTGCTACGTGGGCGATGTGCTTTGCGCTAAAAGTGATAATCTTTATGCTGATCGTCAACAAACACAGGTGGGCGTTGAGATCATCGGCTGCGACTCAGAAAAATCTCACTTAG
Source organism: Rickettsiales bacterium (assembly GCA_947442475.1). Lineage (GTDB taxonomy): Bacteria > Pseudomonadota > Alphaproteobacteria > Rickettsiales > UBA1997 > UBA2645. Next base: position 13,668 of record CANEVP010000001.1, on the reverse strand, counting down.
AAATTATCGAAATTTTGCTTGAGGCGCTCAAAAAATTGAGCATGAAAAATTTATTAATCGAATTTTCTTTGCCGAATTTTTTGGAGATTTTCTTGAGCGAAATTGGTGTCGAAAAAAATGCTGAATTAATTGATGCGGTAATGACAAAAAACCTGTCAGCGATAAAAATGCTCGCCGGAAAAAATGGCAAAATCATCAGCAAAATCGCCACTTCCAATGATGATTTGGAAAATTTGGTTAAAGAAATTTCAACACAAATTAAGTCAGAAAAAATTTCCGCAGAACTTGCCAAAGCCCAAAAAATCTCGCAATTTCTACAGCAAAAATTTGGCGAAATTTCCACCCGCTTCGACCTATTTGGCGACCACGGCTCGTCTTATCACAATGAAATTTCTTTTGATGTTTTCTGCGGCGATTTCACCTATCCAATCGCGCGCGGCGGCAGGTATAAAATTGAAAATGCCAATGCGGTTGGAGCTACGATTTATATGAATCGACTGCGCAAGATTTAAAAGTTAAAAATCTTTTGAACCGCGCCAAATAGGGCAAGCAAAGTGCTCATGATGATTGTGATTTTGACGAGAATATCTGACTTCATCAGCTCCATCTCTTTTCTGACCAAAACAAATTCTTTTTGCACTAAAGCGAATCCGCCAATCATTTCTTGGCGCAAATCTTTTATCTCTTGTCGCACTTCTCTAATATCTTTTCTAACTAAAGTAATTTCTACATCTGAAGACGCCGCTAAATCTTTAACATCCTGCTTCGTCGCCAAACTATTCTCATTTACTTCAGTAATAATCTGCGTCTGAACTTCGGCTTGCTCTTGCGTGAAACCAACTTTTTTTAAGCGATGGATGATTTCAATTTGGGTAAGGGGATGTGGCATGGTTGCGGCGCTAAGCATAGGTTTTGGTGATTTGGGTTAAATGGTAGTGTGATTGGTGCGGTGATCAAGTGGCGGCAAAAATATTTAGCGAAAAAATAATTATCAAGCGGCTACTACAGCCACTTCTTCCGCTTAAAAATCCAAATCGTCGCAACTGAAGACGCGGTCATTAACGCAATCGCCAAAGGGTATCCAAGCGACCAGCCGAGTTCCGGCATTTTGTTGAAGTTCATGCCGTAAATGCTCGCGATCAAAGTTGGCGGCATGAAGATCAAAGAGGCTACAGTAAAGATTTTAATCACCTTGTTTTGCTCGATATTAATCAAACCCAAAAAGCTGTTTTGCAGATATTCTAGACGTGCAAAGTTGAAATTGGCGTGCTCGATAAGTGATGTGATATCTTTGATGATGATGCGCAATCTGTGATAATTTTCGACCATTAAATCTTCGTTACGATGCAACAAAGAAATCACGCGCTGTTTGTCAAATAAAGCTTCGCGCAGGCTCATGGTTAATTCTTGGCATTCGTTAATTTTCAAAATCATCTTCTCGTCGAGATTTTGATTATAATTAATTTTTCTGCTGATTTCGGCGGTATATTTTGAAACCGACTCAATCAAATCGGCGTCGAAATCAACGCGCGCCTCTAAAATTGCGATGAAAATTTTTGAAGGGTTGGCAAAAATTGCCGGAAATTGTTTTATCTTTTTGATAGTTTCAACGATCACTTTGCTTTCAGAATAGCGCAAGCTGAAGAGCATTTTTTCAGTAACGATAAAAGAAACTTCGCTTTCTTCGAGCTTGCCGTGCGAGGCCAAACTAATGAATGTTGAGTTGATTTTAATCATGCCAGAATTTTCTAAATAGCGCGAGCTGGCCTCGATTTCTTCTTGTTGTTGGCGCGTTGGAAAAGTGATTTTGTAAAATTCTTCTACTTCTTTTATTTCAGCAATTGTCGGATTTTGCAGGTCGATCCACACAGCATTATCAAGCCTTTCTGCATCTTTTAGGGTAAAAACTTTTTCCTGAAAATATTCTGGAAGTTGGAAAATTCTGATCATGGTTTTTTCCTTTTTTTAAAAACTAGTTCCAAAACTAAATCTGAAATTTTGCGTTTGATCATAAAGCTCGCGCTTCACAATTTTAGCAAAATCAAGACGAATCGGGCCCATTGGCGAGGCCCATGCAATACTGATGCCGTAGGACGAACGTAGTGACCCTGAATCTGCAACATCGGTGCTTTTTTTGCTGATTGGGTCAACACCTTTTACCGTACCATTGTCGCTAAAGAGAATACCATTAATTCCTAACTCTTTTGGCAAGCCTAGAGGAAAGCGCAATTCTGCTGTTCCCACGTAATAAACTTTACCGCCAATCGCGCTACCGCCTTTAGCGCTGCCATTTGTGATTGTGCGCGGCCCGATACCAGCATAGTTGAAACCGCGAAAGTTGTTACCGCCCAAGAAGAAGCCGTAGTTACTGCGAACCCCTTGCCCCATGCCCTCAATCACGCCACCACGTGCTAAGAATTTTATCGTAAAATCATCATTGATCACAGGAATATAATATCCCGAAGAGCCTTCGTGTTTAATGGTTTTAATATCGCCGCCAAAGCCAGATACATCTTGGCTTACCGAAACATAATAACCTTCTTTTGGATTCATTCGATTGTCTCTTTTGTCATAGGTAAAACTCTGTCCAACCGAAGAATTAGTAAAACTTCCTTCCAAATTCTTAATCCCCACAGAAGCGCTTGAATCAATGTTTCCAATCGATTGCTGACTTAAAGAATAATGCAGCTGATGCGCTAAAAATTCGGTAATTGAGTAGTCGCCGCGAAAGGTAACTCCCGAAGAAGTTTGGTCGTAAATCAGCGTGTTTCTTTTGCTCATCTGATATTGAAAAATATCAAAACCAACATCGATAGGATGATCCATGAAATAAGGGCGCGTGTAGTTTATCTCGCCGGTAAAATTGCTGTAAGATTTTTGCACATTTAAGCCAATTTCTTGTCCGGTTCCAAACAAGTTGCGCTCTTTAATTCCGGCGTTGGTTGTCACTCTATTCACCGTCGAATAACCCAAACCTAAGTTGAGCTCACCAGTCTTTTTTTCTTTCACAATAATTTCTAAATCAACCTTGTCAGTTTCGCCAATTCTCTTGGTGTTGAAATCAACTTTTTCAAAAAATCCTAGATTTTGCAGGCGTTGTTTGGAGCGATTTATTTTGTTAACATTGTAAGCGTCTCCCTCGCGAAATCTAAGCTCGCGGCGGATCACCGCGTCAAGCGTGCGGGTATTTCCACTGATAATAATTTGATCAATGTAAATACGCGGCGTTTCGCTAATTACAAAATCAATATCGATAATTTTTTGCTCACGATTGCGCTTCAAAACTGGTTCAATATGAGCGAAAGCATAGGCTTTTTCCGACATTACTTCGGTCATTTTATCGACAGTTTTTTCAATCAATTCTGAATTAAAAACTTTGCCGCTTTTGATCAAAATTTCTTTGGTCAAAACCTTCTCGTCAAACTTTTCGATATGGTTTACAATATTGACTTCGCCCACATCATATTTGATGCCTTCTTCCAATAAAAACGTGATAAAAAATTTATCTTTGGTCGGGGCAATTTGGGCAATTGAAGAAATTGCCGCAAAATCAGCAAAACCTTTTGAACCGTAAAAGCGGCGTAGTTTTTCTTTGTCAAATTCAATGCGATCAGCGTCGTAAGTGTCGGCGGAAGAAAGAAATTTCCACCACTGCGTTTGTCTGGTGGTAATTTCTTGCACCAAATCACCGTCAGAAAAAGCCGAATTTCCAACAAAATAAAGATCGCCAATTTTGGCTTTTGGCCCTTCAAAAATATCAAAAATTAGCTCAATACGATTTTGCTCTTTTTGAATAATTTTTGGTTCAATTTTAGTTAAGAAGCGTCCGCTTTTGAGATAGATTTCGCTAATGCGCTTAATGTCGCTTTGCAATTTTGCTTTAGTAAAAATTGCGCGCTTTTTTAACGAAACTTCAGCTTGCAGAGCATCATCTTCCATCTTTTTATTTCCGACAAATTTCACATCTGACACGATCGGATTTTCTTTCACCTCAACAACAACTTGTTTGTCTTGGTAATAAATTTTTGACTCCAAAAATAAGTCTGATTCGTAAAGTTTTTTTAACGAATTTTGCAGCGCCTGTGGTGATTTTTTTGCCAAGCCCGAAACATCCAAATAAGAAATAATCGTATCCTCGTCGATCCTCTCGCTTCCTTTCACCGTGATAAAATTTTCTTTAGCAAAAACCCTAGAGCCACAACAAAAAAACGACAAAAAAACTGCCGCAAGCAAAGCTGTTTTGATGGCGTTTTTTTGCATTATTTTGTGAGAGAGAAATTGTCGGGAAGTTGATTTGCCAAAAGCTATTTCGCGGCGTTTTTGAATTCAACCTTTGTAATAATTCTGATTTCACTTGGCTTGTACCAAAAAAAACAAAGGCTGATTTTTTGCATTAATTTTTTACTTGAAAAGTTTTTTACAGGAAATTATTTCGGCACAACCTGCAATTGTTACTCGTATTTACATTTTAAAATAAATTCTTCATAGCATGACAAAAAAAATTATGTCCCAAGGCGGTACACCAATAACCATGATAACAATACTTCCAACACTAAAATCTGATAATTACGCAGATTTTGTCATGGGGCATCTGCTGCGCTAGCAGTTGATGAATCCGAAATAGAAAAGATTTCGAGCGACCTAAATCAACCACAAGTAAAAGAGACGCTGTTGCAACAAGCCAAGTATTTTCCAAAAGAATATTTGATGTCTTATCACAGAGTTAAAACTGAAAAATGCGAAGGCGTGCAACCCTATCGCGTCAACCCAAAAGGCACTCAAGAAGGCGTTGGCATAGATCATGAGGTGAAAATGGGAGTTTACAAAAAAGACAAAGATTTTCACGTTGTAATAACTCCAGCCGATTTTGAAGCAACCGAAAAAGGTACCGGAAAGGGCAGTCACTTGGTTGATCCTAGCAAACTCGGACTCGTGGAATATACGATAAACCCTTTCAACACTGTTGCAGCTTTAGAAAAGATTCTGGAAAAAGATTCTAAAGCTTCTGTGACTCTTCATTTTAACGATTTAGCCATGCTTGAGCGTGATTATGTTTATAATAACAATGCGAATAATCTTTATACCTGTGTTACCAGCGCCCAAGACTATGTTAATGCAGTAAGCGGTGTATTTGGTAAGTTAAAAAGCAAATTTGAGGAAAGGGTTAAAATTGATTCAGAGAATGAAAAATTTAACAGATTATCTGATCTGCTAAATCAAGATACTGGGCAGAAACTTTCATTTGCGGGATATCAATATGCATCAACTGGTATAGATGCGGCATCATCAATTGCTTATCCGAACGGCATTCCCGAAGATACAGCTCATTTAGAAACTGATTTTGTATATTTTATAACATCAAGCGGCTCAACAAGTTTTGTCAATAACACTGCAAGAAGCCCTTCAAATACTAAAGGCAAGCAAGTCGCACCAGAACAAAAACAAAATCAAAAATGATTCTAAATCAGTTCATGAAAAAAATTTTATTTTTATTTTTTCTTCTGTCATTTTCTGCCCGCAATTCTTGGGCAGAAAATGATTGCGAGAAATATTCATCACAAATTGCAGACGACAAAGAATATCGAGTTGGATTTGGTGATTCGGGCGTTGGTGGTTTAATATTTGCTCTCGACGTTAAAAAAGAGCTGGATGATAAACTAAAAAATCTTGAATCACGCTACGCAGTTAAGTTTGTTTTTAACCACTTAGGTGATAATAAAAATGCACCCTACGGTAGCAAAAAACCAGAAGAAATCAGAAATCTGACACAGAATCTTCTCGAATATTTAGCCAGAATTCCAAACACCAATAGTCTCGTTCTTGCATGCAACACTGCATCGACAGTTTATGATGAAAAAATGCGCAATTATTTCAGAGAAGAATATCCCAATCTCAATATCATAACCATGATTGAAGAAAGCGCGAAGGCGATGGTTGACGAAACTTTGAAATCGAAAAAAAAATAGTAACTATGTTGCCCTAATGGCAACTCCAGCAACAATTAAAAGCGGAGCTTACCAAACCAGACTCTCACAGAGTTTTGCGGATAAAAATTCTGAGGTAAAAATTTACGATTACTCTCCGCCAAATTGGGTAAAAAATATTGAAAGCGGAGCGCCGCAAAATGTTGCAGATGTTGAAATTCTGAAAGATTTGGAAATCTTTCAACAACAGATCGGCAGCGATTTTTCAAAGGTTACGGTGGTTGGGTTATTTTGCACTCACTACCCTCTTTACAAAGATAAGATTGAAAATTTCTTCAGAAAAAATGGTAATAAAAATGCTATATTTTTAACTCAGGGAGCGATTTTTTCAGACAAAATCTACGAAGATATCTCAACAAATTTGAAAAAACTTGAATACAAAACTAGAAAAAAATCAGTTCCAACTAAATGCTTAAATGAAGTAAAAGTTGATTCTGAAGTAACTGGCTCAATCGAGCAAACAAAAGAAGTTATTTCAAAAATTCATCCGAAATATTTGGACAAAATTAATTTCAAACAAACTTTCATAAAATGAAAATCACAAAACTGTTTCTCGCAACATTGATATGCGCTTATTGCAGTGGCGCTAATGCCAAAAATATTGTTGTGATTGGCACGGGCGGAACTATTGGAGGAGTTGGCGATTCTGCGGTTGGCATAAAATATTCGGCAGCAAAAGTTGGAATTGATAAGGTGATAAAAAATATTCCCGGAATTGATAAAATTGCTAATGTTCAAGTTGAGCAACTTATGCAAGTTGGCAGCGAGAATATGACCGATAAAACTTGGCTTACAATTGCTGAAAAAGTTAACAAAGAATTGTCCAAGCGCTCAGTTGATGGGGTAATTATTGCTCACGGTACCGACACAATAGAAGAAACTGCATATTTTCTAAATCTAACCGTCAAAAGTAAAAAGCCGGTGGTAATAGTTGGGTCAATGCGCCCGTCAACTTCTCTTAGCGGAGATGGCGCATTAAACCTTTATAACGCCATTTCAGTTGCCGCTTCTGACAGCGCTTATGACAAAGGTGTATTGGTGATGCTAAATGACGAAATTCACGCGGCGCGCGATGTATCAAAAACCAATACCACTAACACTTCAGCCTTTAAATCTCTTAATTCTGGCGCGATTGGATCAGTTATTTATGGAGACGTTCGATTCTATTACAGCCCTTTGCGAACTCACACCGATAAGACTATTTTTCATGTAAAAAAATTAGACACTTTGCCAAAGGTTGAAATCATCTACGCTTACGCGGGATTTGATCCAGCAATTGTTGATTTCTTAATTGAATCTGACGTTAAAGGAATTGTCGTTGCCGGAGTTGGCGATGGCAACATCAACAGAGATACCGTAAAAAAACTTGCCGATGCCGCCAAAAAAGGAATTGTAGTCGTGCGCAGCGCCCATCTGGGTGCTGGCATCGTTGAGCAAGATATTGAAATTAATGATAGTGAACTCGGTTTTGTGGTGGCAGATAATTTAAATCCAAAAAAAGCCCGAATTCTTACCATGCTGGCTTTGACCAAAACTGACGATATTAAGAAAATGAGAGAAATGTTTAAAACTTACTAAGCATTTCAAAAGGATTAATAACTAACAATTTGACTTCTTAAAAAAAATCCCAAGCATGCCGCGCGCTGCTACAGCGACTTATCCGTTCAGGTCAGACATAATAACAAATTCAAACGGCTATGTTGCGATTTTTATCTCTCGTTACCCTGTTTTTAACTTTCTCTTCTTCGGTCTTAGCCTTTTCATTTGAAGCGCAAAAAAGAGGCCATCTTCAGGTTGTTGGCTCTTCAACCGTTTATCCATTTACCGCGGTAATTGCCGAAACTTTTGGCCGCGACACTAAATTTAAAACTCCCATCATTGAATCAACCGGAACTGGCGGCGGCTTTAAGCTTTTCTGCTCGGGCGTTGGCTTTAACTATCCAGACTTTTCTAATGCTTCGCGCCGCATTGAACCAAGTGAAATAAAAAAATGCGCTGAAAATGGCGTCAAAGAACTTGTCGAAATCAAAATCGGCTACGACGGAATTGTGCTAGCCAACTCAGTTGCTGGCAAAAAATATTATCTAACAAAAAAACAAGTCTTCTTGGCGCTTGCCGAAAAAGTTCCAGCAAAAAATGGCGGCGAGTTAGTTGCCAATCCTTACCAAAAATGGAGCGACATTGATGCTTCGCTACCAAAAATTAACATCGCAATTTATGGCCCGCCAACAACTTCAGGAACTCGCGACGCTTTTGTTGAGCTAGTGATGGAAGATGCCTGCAAAGATTTGCCAGAATTTGTCGCTGCTTTTCCTGATGCCAAAACCAGAAAGAAAAAATGTCACGTAATCAGAAGCGACGAGAAATTTATTGAAGCCGGAGAAAACGATAATTTGATCGTGCAAAAACTAAAAAATGATCCTGACGCTTTAGGAATTTTTGGCTTTTCTTTTCTTGAAGAAAATCACGACACGATTCAGCCGGCAATAATTAATCAAGTGACTCCAAGCTTTGATAATATTGTGTCTGGCACTTATTCAGTTTCACGCCCGCTTTTCATCTATTTCAAAAAAGAACATCTAAATTTGATCGCCGGAATGGCCGAATTTATCCAAGAAATTATCAGCAAAAACACCATCGGAAATGATGGCTACTTGTTGCAAAAAGGTCTCATCCCTCTCACTGATTTAGAACTTAAAAAAGTGCAAGGTGAGGTAGCGCAAAGTCTTAATTGATTTCGTGCTAGTGTTTAGAAGTCGTTTGCTTGGGCGGAAGCTTTTAGGCAATCCGCCTTTGTGATAGATCTCTCGTCTTTAACCATAAACATCGCAACTAACCATGGTATTCATTCCATTGATCGTGTTAGTTACGTTATCCATGGTTATGTAATTTGACCTAAAGATACGTATCTTTTTCTTGAACCAGATGGGGAGTTTATCGCTAGCGACATTCTTCTTCTCACAATTGCCCGCCATGGAAAAAACCATGGCGGGCTTTTTTCTGCTTCATAATTACGAAGCAATGAATTAACAATCCGCCCTTCACTTTTTCAATTCTCAATTTCCCACCCTACATGGAAGAAAAATTCATCAAAGTCACCGGTGCCAAAGAACATAATCTTAAAAATGTCAGCATCGAAATTCCTAAAAATCAGCTAGTTGTTGTTACAGGACTCAGTGGCTCTGGTAAGTCTTCTTTGGTCTTTGACACCATCTACGCCGAGGGTCAGCGCCGCTTCATTGAAAGTCTTTCTTCTTACGCTCGTCAGTTCTTGGACATGCAAGACAAACCCGACGTTGAATCAATTACTGGTCTTTCTCCCTCAATTGCCATTGACCAAAAAACCACTTCACGCAATCCGCGCTCTACAGTTGGAACCGTTACCGAAATTTATGACCACTATCGTCTTTTGTTTGCAAGAGTTGGCATACCTTATTCTCCAGAAACGGGACAACCAATCGAAAGCCAATCTGCTTCGGTGATGGTTGATAAAATTCTCGATCTACCAAAAAAATCGCGCATTTATTTGCTAGCGCCAATCGTTCGCGGTCAAAAAGGCGAATATCGCAAAGAGATGATGAATGCCCGTAAACAAGGCTTCCAGCGAATTAAAGTTGACGGAAAAGTTCACGATCTAAACGAAATTTTACCTTCTCTCGACAAGAATAAAAAACACGACATCGAAATCATCATTGATCGCGTGGTAATTTCTGACGATCTCGGCAACAGGCTTGCTGACTCGGTTGAAACCGCTTTGAAAATTTCCGAAGGTTTGCTTTACGTTGAAATTGTAAGTCTTCCCGAAGGCACCAAATCTAAACACAAAGCCGGCGACATGCTGGTTTTTAGTGAAAAATTTTCTTGCCCGGTTTCAGGCTTTACAATTTCTGAAATCGAGCCGCGACTATTTTCCTTCAACTCTCCGTTTGGCGCTTGCAAACATTGCGACGGCCTTGGAACTGAACTTTATTTTAGCGAAGATTTGGTTGTTGAAGATGAAAATTTGAGCTTAAGAAATGGCGCCATCGTAGTTTGGCAAGGCGTGCAAGAACGCTTCTACCAGCAGGTTTTGCAAGCAATGGCTCTGCATTACGATTTCAGTTTAGATGAACCTTTCAAAAACCTTTCACCTGAAGTTAAAAAAATAATTTTCTACGGAACTAACGGCGAAGAAGTTGAAATTAAAATCGAAGACGGACTCAAAGCCATCAAGGTTAAAAAGACTTTCGAAGGCGTGATGAACAGCTTGAAAAAAAGATATTTAGAAAGTGAAAGCGAATCAATGCGCGATGATTTATCAAAATTCCAAACTCTAAAAACTTGCGAAGAATGTGACGGCCACCGCTTGAACGCCGAGGCTTTGTCAGTAAAAATCGCTGGCCTGCACATTGGAGAAGTTAGCAAAATGTCAGTTGAGAGATCAGTGGAATGGTTTGACGCTTTGGATGCACAACTAACCAAAATGCAAAGCCAAATTGCTGAACGCTTGCTTAAAGAAATCACGCGCCGCTTGGGTTTCTTGCGCAATGTTGGTTTGGAATATTTAACCGTAAATCGCCAAGCCGGAACTTTGTCGGGCGGTGAAGCGCAAAGAATTCGTTTGGCTTCACAAATTGGTTCGGGACTTTCTGGCGTGCTTTATGTACTTGATGAACCATCAATTGGCCTGCATCAGTCCGATAACGACAAGCTAATTACCACACTAAAAAATCTACGAGATTTAGGAAATTCAGTAATTGTTGTAGAACATGACGAAGAGATGATGCGTGAAGCACAATATTTGATTGACGTGGGTCCGGGAGCCGGAATTCACGGTGGTGAAATTATTTCTGCGGGGCTGCCAAAAGACGTAATCAACGATCCAAACAGCATTACCGGTCAATATTTAAGCGGCAAAAAGCAAATCGAAATTCCAAAAAAACGCCGCAAAATTGATCCAAAAAAAATGATCACTTTGAAAGGGGCCACAATCAACAACTTGAAAAATGTTACGTTGAATCTGCCTTTGAAAATTTTTGCTGCGGTATCTGGAATCTCTGGTGGCGGTAAGTCGAGCTTGATTATCAAAACTCTTTATCCGGCTTTGAATAAAATTTTAAACAAAGCCAAAGCGGTTCCAGGGCCTTTCGAAGCCTTGATGGGCACTCACTTCATTGATAAAATTATTGAGATCGATCAATCGCCAATCGGCCGCACACCTCGTTCTAACCCTTGTACTTACGTTGGCGCCTTCACTTTCATTCGTGAATTTTTTACCAACCTACCCGAATCAAAATCACGCGGCTACAAAGTCGGCAGATTTTCTTTCAACGTAAAGGGTGGCCGTTGCGAAACTTGCCAGGGTGACGGTTTGATCAAAATCGAAATGCATTTCTTGCCAGACGTGTATGTACGTTGCGACACTTGTCACGGTAAACGCTACAACCGCGAGACTTTGGAGATTAAATATAAAACCAAATCAATTTCTGATATTTTGGAAATGACGGCGGACGATGCTGCTGAATTCTTCGTCACTATGCCGCACATCTACGACAAATTTAAATCTTTGTGCGATGTTGGTTTAGGCTACATGCGCATTGGACAAAGCGCTACCACACTTTCGGGCGGTGAAGCGCAGCGGATTAAATTAGCAAAAGAGTTGAGCAGAAAAGCGACAGGCGACACATTGTACATACTTGACGAACCAACCACTGGTCTGCATTTTGAAGATATTAACAAACTTCTAAAGGTGCTGCACACCTTAGTTGACGCCGGAAATTCAATTCTGGTAATCGAGCATAACTTAGACGTACTAAAAACTGCCGACCACATCATCGACATCGGTCCATGCGGCGGTGAAAAAGGCGGTTACATCGTTGCTGAAGGAACTCCTGAAGAAGTGGCAAAAAACAAAAAATCAGTAACAGGGAAATATTTAGCCAAGATTTTAAAAGCTTAAATTATGCTCAGCCGATCTCTCAAAGAAGCACTTTTTGCCTGTTCAATCTTGGTTCAAAAACGCATGAGCGATTTACTGCCTCATGAGTTTCACGATTCAAAATTGGTAGAAGCGATGCGCTACAGTGCGCTTTCTGACGGCAAAAGAATTCGCCCTTTTTTGGTGATGGCATCAGCTCAAATTTTTGCCGTGTCACCTCTTGAGTCTTTAAACGCGGCAACTGCGATGGAATTCATCCATGTTTACTCGCTGATTCACGATGATTTGCCCGCGATGGATGATGACAATTTGCGCCGCGGCATTCCGACTTGTCATAAGCAATTTAGTGAGGCTACAGCAATTTTAGCGGGGGACGCCCTGCTGACTTATGCTTTTGAAATTTTAGCTGATCCAGACACTGCAAAAGACGCCGTAACGCGCTGTGAATTAATCAAAACAGTTGCGCAATCTGCAGGATTTAAAGGCATGGCCGGCGGCCAAATGATCGACTTAGAAAAAGCTGAGCAAAAAATTACCAAAGAAGAATTGGCTAAATTACATCGCCTAAAAACCGGCGAACTTTTTATGGCCGCAGCCGAAATTGGCGCCATTCTTGGTCATGCTGGAATCAACGAGCGCCACGCTTTGCGCTATTTTGCTCATGATTTGGGCTTAGCGTTTCAAATTAAAGACGACATTCTAGATCACGTTGGAATCAGCGTCGGCAAGGTTGGAGTCGATGAAACCGTTCATAAAAAAACCAAAGAAAATGCCAGCATTGTTGATGTGATTGGTATTGAAGCTGCTTTGAAACGATTAGAATTACTGCGCGATCAAGCCGCGGGACATCTAAAAATCTTCGGTGGCAAAGCGGCACTGTTATTGGAATTAGTGGATTTTGTGATTACGAGAGAGAAGTAAAAATTCTTCTCGCCACATAACCAAAGAGCCTCAGGAATTTGCAATTAGGCTCCTCACACGCTCACATAAGGAATCCAAATAATGATCAGAACTAGTCTAAACTTCTTTGATACCAATTTAATGGACCATATCTCGGAGGAGGCAAGTAATCTCAGCATCTCCCTTTGGAGAAGCGGGAATACGCCGCGCAAAGATATTATTGAGAATCTTGATTATCTAACCCGCGCTATTCTAGGAAGCAGAACAATACTGCCGAACGGCAACCTAAGTATCCTCAAGGAAGAGGTTCTAACTTTTCAACTCTATACAATTTTTAAGAGGTATCTTTTCTCCACGATATCATCTTTTTTTCGAGGCTACTACGACATTAGTTTAGCGAATGCTAGAGTAGCATTTGAAGCCAGTATCTATGCTTTCATATTTCACTATGACAGGACTCTTGAGCTAGAGTATCAAAATAAAAATTTCTTAAAAAAATTGGATAAAAAGTTCTCAGCAACAGCCAACAAGTATAACAGCTTGGAGATGTAAGTAAATTTTTGGAAATCTACAATCTATGCAGTGAAAGAGGAGCGCACTGCGATTATAGAGTGATCGCAGAAACCACTCAAAAACAAGAAGACCAAATGTTCCTGCCTCTTAACGATCTTTTAGATGATGCCTCTGGAGAGTTTAACCAAAAATTATTTGAAATTCTGGCATAATTAAAAAAATGGGGGGCTAAAAACCCACTTTTCGCCCCCAGTTTTTCAGCAGAAATTTCACCGCTTTTTTCTTCCGATTTTTATCCAATCCTCGGTGAATTTTTACCCTCTCTTTGATGTGTCCAAACATCCCTTCTAGATG